>DASWEH010000538.1:0-12307 GCA_036394895.1 Anaerolineales bacterium | reverse complement strand
CAGCCGAGAAAGAGTCATACCTTCCGCTCGGGGAAGACGGATGGTTGGCGCGAGCATTTCACCGAAGAGCACAAAACTTTATTCAAGGATGTAACAGGGGATTTGCTGGTGAAGTTAGGATATGAAAAGAATAATGATTGGTGAGTGAGTAGGGGCGAGTCATGACTCGTCCCTGTAGTTTAATATGAATTTCAAAGAATTTTTCAAACAACGAATCCAACGAGGATTTGTCCGCCGGCTTAATAACCTAAAAATTGGACGAGTGGCGAAACGCGTTGTCCGCCAATCGCCGCCTCCTTCCGGCGCGCCCATCGTTTTCTTCAAAGCCTCGACTGGGATTGATGATCTTTCATGGAATAGTGGGTTTCACCTGCTCGCCTCCTGGGCATTGCGGTTGAAAGGGATTCCAATCGCTTATTTTGCGTGTCATTCCGGGATGAGTCATTGCGTGCTGGGAACGAATCGCGATCATGTGCAAAAAGCGCCACCGTGTAGATCCTGTATCTATCAATCGAGAACATTATATACAGGTATACAAGGAAACATGGAAACAGGTAAACACGTCGCACGTCACACGTCACAAGTTGAATGGTTTGATTATCAGCGTGATCTGCAACTTGCAACTGCTATTGCGAATCTCGCTTTGCAAAATCTTATGACGTTTGAATGGCAAGAGCTTCCCTTGGGCGCGTTGTGCCTGCCTGGACTGCGATGGATTCTGCGAATTCACCATCTAAACGCTGACGAACCAACGCGTTATCTTTTGCGGGAATATATTTTGTCGGCGTGGAATGTAGCGCAGAAGTTTTCAACCTTTCTCGATGAAACGAATCCGCGTGCAGTGGTTGTATTCAACGGACAATTCTTTCCCGAAGCGACGGCGCGATATGTGGCACAAAACCGCGGCATTCGTGTGATTACGCACGAGGTGGGATTACAACCCGCGTCTGCATTCTTCACCGATGGTGAAGCCACCGCGTATCCGATCCATATCCCTGGTGACTTTGAATTGAATGATGAACAGAATGCTAAACTTGACGTGTATTTAGCAAAGCGTTTTCAGGGCGACTTCACGATGGCAGGTATCAAGTTCTGGGCGGATATGAAAAGACTCGATGAGTCATTTTTACAAAGGGCAGCAGGATTCAAACAGATCGTGCCGATCTTTACCAATGTCATTTTCGATACCAGCCAACCGCATGCCAACACCGTCTTTGAAGACATGTTTGATTGGCTCGACATGACATTGGATGTTATCCGGGCGCACCCTGAAACATTGTTTGTCATCCGCGCCCACCCTGACGAGTTGCGCGTGAGGAAATCCAGCCGCGAGACGGTCGCAGCGTGGGTCGAAGCCAGTGGTGCGGACAAGGAACCAAATGTGATCTTCGTTGCTCCGAACGAATCCTTGAGTTCGTATGAGTTGATTCAGAGGTCAAAATTCGTGATGGTCTATAACTCGACGATTGGCTTGGAGGCTTCGATCATGGGCGCGGCGGTATTATGTGCAGGCAAGGCGCGCTTCACACAATATCCCACTGTGTTCTTCCCGCAGACGGTGGAAGAAGTAAGAAGAAAGCTGAAAGAATTCCTTGAGATTAAGAAGATTGATGTCCCGCCTGAGTTTAAACGTAATGCACGCAGATTTTTGTATTACCAGTTATTCCGCACATCGCTGCCTTTTGGAGATTTCCTTGAACCCTCCGTCCGCACGACGCAGGCGAGGTTGAAGTCGTTTAGGCTACAGGAGTTGTTGGAATCAGATGCGGCGAAGGTGATTTTAGATGGCATGCTGGATGGCGGGGATTTTTTGTTGAAGGAGTAATTACAAAAGATTATCTTTCATCAAAATTCGTAACAAGATTATCCAAGATATTCTGATCCATCCGTGTATCTTTTACTTGTTCCAACTCTATCCCAATGATATTGCCTCGAATTTCATTGTTCTGAATAACATGATTGTGAGGAGATACAGAAGATTTCCCCTCATTCAGTCCTCTTACTCCATGATCCTGATTGGCTGCGATGCGAATCGCTTTTTTGTTTTGAATCAACCTGTTTCTCTCAATTAGCCAATCGCGGCTGGTCGGGTTAATATTAGGGACTTTTTTTAGGAAATCATAAAAGTGCGTCCAAATCAGAATGCCATGAGTATTATTTTGGATGTCATTGTTCAAGATGTCGAAGTGGATACCGTTTTCCACCGCGATCCCAGCCTGGCGGTTGTTGTAAATCTGGTTGTCTTTCAAAGTGCAGTCGCTCGAGAAACCCAGCCAAAAGCCATAGTTGGAATGATTCGCCTTGTTTCCCTGATAAATATTGCCTTTGCTGAAGACACCTTCAAAGGCATTGTTTGGACTATACGAGGCATCGTTCTCTTCGAATAGATTGTTGTTACATCCTACATCGATCCCATGGGGGGTAAGGCCTGCCAGGAAAAACCCATCGCCGCCTAACCTGGCATAATTTTTTCGAAAAATATTATTGCATGACTTGTAAACGACTAGAAACCCAGCGGCATCCGCTCCCAGATGAGAACCAGCATTACTTAGATAATATCGGCAACAAAAATCTGCATAGTTATTGGTATAGATGCTGTCAGAAGTTTCAAATAAATGAAAACCAAATCCGCTGCAGTAATTTGCGAGGTTATTCGTTACATTCAGTCCCTTGCATTGATAACTAAGCAGTCCGTTCATCTGGTGCTGCAAATCATTGTCGTGGATGTTTGCATCCGTGACCTGTTCCAGAAAGATTGCACATCCATACGAATCCGCGGCGGGTTTCCAGATATCCAGAAACAGAGTGTTCGATTGTATTTCGGTGGTTAAGGTAATTGTGCAATCACAGATTTCTATTCCTTTAGATTTTTTGATTGAAATTCCGTGATAATAATTCAAGATGCGGACGTTTTTGATGATGATATTTTTTCGACCGGAAACTTTTATTCCCTGACTGGCTGTTTTATCCGTCCCCATAATGGTTGCGCCGTGTGCATCTAAAGTCACATTGTCCGAATCAATCGTAATGCCTTCAGGCAGGATATATATCTTCGGTTCTAGCTGTGTATCCTTATTGATCGTAAGCCCGTTCATACGAGTAATTATTAATAGTATAGCCCTAAAATAAGTCATTTATCTAAATTTCAAAAATACTACTCATTTGTCTAGGTGAAGGGTAGTGAAATTCGGCGTAGAATAATATATCCTGTTTATTGTCGCCATACGAATCCGCATCGCCTCCTGCCATTTGATTCGTTTAGAAGGAGAAAAAATGGAACATAAAATGTTATTAGGCAAAAGTAGCCTGCAAGTGCCCAGAATGGGTATTGGAGCAATGACTTGGGGTGATGCAAAAGGACTGGCTCGCCTCCACCCTGCGAAGACAGCTTATGGCGGCGCGGAAGGATTCGAAGAGGAGAAGCGTGCGTTTGAAGTCAGTATAGCAGCTGGCGCAAATTTGTTCGATACGGCTGCAATGTATAGCGGCGGTGCGTCTGAACGGCGCGTGGGAGAATTAGCGCATGGCAGGAATGTTTTGATTGCGTCTAAGTTTCCTGGCGGCTTTTCATTCAAAGCGGAAGATTTGCCGAAGGAACTTGAAGCCAGTCTTGTGCGCCTGGGACGCGATTCGATTGACTTATATCAACATCATTTTCCTTCCAATCGAGTCTCCATTCCCAAGTTGATGGAATTGCTGGCGGATGCTGTTGAAGCAGGAAAGATCAAAGCAGTTGGCGTGAGCAATTACTCCGCAGAACAGATGCGGGAAGCTCACGCAGCGCTTGCCAAGCACGGGATTCCGCTTGCCTCAAATCAGGTCGAATATTCGCTCCTGCACCGACAGCCGGAAGTGAATGGGATTTTGGACGCCTGCCGTGAATTGGGAATCACACTCATCGCGTATTCTCCGCTGGCGGGGGGCGCGTTGACTGGAAAATATTCGGCTACCCAGAAAGCTGGTGGGTTGCGGCGTTTTCTTCCCAACTTCAGCAAGAAGGCAATGGAAGCTGTACAGCCCGTAGTAAATCTCTTACGGCAAATCGGTGAGCGTTATTCAAAGACCCCGAGTCAAGTTGCCTTGCGTTGGCTGATCGAAAATCCTATTGTGCTCCCTATTCCTGGTGCGAAAAACAGCAAACAAGCAATTGAGAATGCAGGGGCTCTCTCGTTCTCACTCACTTCTGAAGAAATGGAAGCTTTAAATAAGGCGACTGTTGCCTGGCGAGATAAGTGATGAAATTTACGGTTTGCCTGTCAGTCCTATTTTCCGCAAGCCTGTGACACATCCGTATTGCAGGACGAGGTCTTCTTTCAGTGCTTGTCCATTTTCGTAAAGATTCCCAAGGTTAAATTCAGATTGCGGGGTATAGAGAAGCTCCAGTCCCTCACCCGTTGTAGTATTCGTGCCGAGAATCTTAAGGATGTATTCGTTTCCCGCAGACTGCCAATCCGGATCAAATTTCATTGGGAACCAGTCGTCGGCTGAAACCTGACTATTTCGAATGGATGTATCCAATAAAGTTTGATCACTCACCTGGTTCTGCAAAATGAAGCGGGTCATTCCGGGATCATTCGGTTTGGAGGGTGTCAATAAGATACGCAGTTCAGAGAACCCATTGCATGCGACGTCGATTCCCTGCGTAACGGATATTTCATTCGAAATCGGCGGAGAGAGGCGCGTCTCGTTTGAGAAATCCTTATAAAGAGGCTGATAGCACAATCCGGTTTGATAAAAGGTTGTGCCACAGGGAATGTAAAATGCAAGAATGATTCCCACAATATTCAGGGATAGAGCAACTGCAAGAAAAATAATTATCCAATTTGAAGAAATGGTAAATTTTTTTGTAACTAAAAAGCTTGCCAATGTCAAAACAGGCAGTAAAGCGAATGGAATAAAATACCTTCCCTGCACGCCGAGGAGTTGATTCAGGCCGACAGTTGTGAACGTTAGGTAGAGAGGCACAGCCGTCGCAAGGTAGCCTGCTAAAAATACCAGAATAAAGACAATACGATATTTCCTATGCATGTGCTCACGGGTAGAGTCGATTAATAGTACGGCACCCAAACTGAGTAGGAAAAAGATCGAGACGATTTGAGGCGGAGTCCAGAAATAGTAGCCGTATCCATTGATCCATCCCTGGAGATAAGCCAATCCATTTATGAAAGGATCTTTCAAGAGGATCGTAGGAAAGACGAATGGATAGTCCAAGATATAGTGCAATTGGGCACCAGCATTAGCATCGTTTGCCAACAGCGCATCCGAATATGTCGTCGCGATCAAGTTCCAGCCGGCCACTTCAATGAGAAATAGAAGAGCCGTTGCCCCCAGCAGAAGGATATAAATTCTTTTTTGGGTAAAGCGCGCTGGCGGGATCAGCAGGAAGGGAAGCAGGATCAGCACGGTGAGATTTACCTTTGCCAGAAAAAGCAGAAATATAAGCAAGCTCAGTTTTCCGTATTCCTGCCAGTCGATTTCTTTTTTCTCTGCCAAGTTCAAACTTCCGGCGATGAATAAAAATCCGATTCCATTCGAAATGGCATCCGGGGTGATTGTTGTGGCTTGAAATAATGCCATCGGAGAGACAGCCAGGATAAACAATATCCATTTCCCAAAAGGAATCCAGCGCAGCGCCAGCCAGACAAGAATCAAATAACTCAAGAGGCTGGCGAATCGACATGCATACAACATAAGTAGAATTGACACGTCTGCGCTGCGCCCTACTCGCATGACGAGCGCTTGAGGCAGGAGAAGTGGAGGCGAATACACAGATTTGGTCTTTAACTCACGGCGAACAAAGCCATGTTCGTAAAGCGACGTTCGAGCGTACCTCTTCCAAAAATCCGAATCAATAATGCCTGAGTTGGCCTCTTGTCTATAAGCAAGGTCTCGAAACATGATCGGATATTTCATTTCCTGTGCGGACATTTGCCCCGGTATAAAGGAAAATGCAGATAACTCCCAAACGCGGACAAGATGATCTTCTTCATCGTATCCTGCACCTGGGGGGATCAATACGATCATTGCCAAGCCGAATATTAATACTATCAAAAGGAGGAAAATTTCAACCTTTGTCCTGCTTTTTAATGCTGAAAGCACCGAGTAACCCTTTTCTTTGAGTTCACTTTGATTGTGGAGATAGGATTAAGGATAAGCATATATATAGCATCTGCCTAATATGCTTGGAAATTTGGAACGATAGACAATCCGAAGAATATGCCACTTCAACAATCCAATCATAGCAGAATTGTAATGTTCAAAACTTGAAATCTGCGTCAGATCCAGGAGTAGGAGTCGGTAATGGCGAAGTCGTAGCCGTTACAGTTGGCATTTCAGTTATTGGTGTCGTTCTGCCACAGGCGAAGAGTACAAAAGCAAACAAAATAAAGGGGAAAGTATACTTTTTCATTGTTTCCTCCTTACAGGCAATCTTATTACAAGTAATGAAGAGTTTCTTGTATGGGGTAGAGACTCTTCGCTGTCACTCAGAGTGACATGTCTACCGTTTCAACTTTTATTCTCCACCCAATTGTTCAACTCTTCTCCGCACCAGCCAAAGTGGAATGAAGGCAGATCCCGCTGCAAATACAGAACCCAGCATCAGTCCAGCCAGATAACCATAGATCAGGGGGAGCTCTAGGAATTGAGCAAACCCTAATGGCGCAATGAATAGTCCAAAACTGATGGGCAGGTAAATGATCGTGAGGATCTGTCCAAAACAACCCATCATACCGCTGTTCATTCTACGCGGATCCTCCCAGTTGAAATTTGCACCCGCCACACCAAACGAGAGGAGTATGCCTGCCATACCTGCCAGACACATAACGATAGCAATGAAACTATAAACAAACTCCAGGATTGACAATCCCTGCAAGATAGAAATCACGGTGAGAAATATGAATCCAAGGCCGAGGGTAGGCAAATAAGCAACGAGAAATTTTGAGGCAAGTAAATGCCAGACACGGATCGGGGAGACTTTCAACATCCAATAGTTCCTGCCCTCGTGTGAAAAGCCCATTCCAGCCAGACGGGAAAGCAGCATCCAGCCTACGAAAAGCGACATCCCGATATTGCCGTAGGCCAGAACAATTCGAAATGAATTCATGAACCAACCAGGAGCCTCTCCCAGCCCAGTGGGTGGTTGCCCGCTTCGCCGGAGCAGGAGCAGTGTGTAGATCACGCCGAATATAATGGGCGAAATCAACTGGGACAGGCTGCGCAAGTCACGTCTGAGCGTAAGAAAATCCTTTTGGAGGATGGCAAGCACTGGCTTGGGAAGCAGATAGACAAATCCAACACTGGTTGTGGTCGTGCGAGTTGTTCGGGAGGGCTGCTTACTCTTTTTGCGGGCGACAACTTGCATCCCAGCCCAGCCCGAGTAATACAGACGTTGGGCAGTGATGAGGGCAAACCAGAACACAATACTTGAAAACCCAAGAGTTGCTCCTACAAGCAGAATACCTGTTAGCCAGTGACCTTCTCCCAGCGCCACCAATCCCTCTCCTGCCCAATTCAATGGCAACCAGCGCGTGTTGGAAAGGACTAAGAGACCCGCAAGGCGGGTTCCTGAAAAATTGATATCCCTGCCAAATGAGTTAGCCAGGTTGCCCGTTTGCGAACAAAGGAATGCGAACATCGCGCCGACCAAACCAAGGATTTCCGCAGCACGCCGCGGCGGTAGAATGCGCACAACCAGCATGACCAATAGAGAGGAAAGTCCCGAAGCAGCGAGTGCCAAGAAAATCATCAGCAGAATCACAAGCGGATAGTAACTAAAGCTATAGCTATTGGAGATCCCCAGACCAAACAACATCGGAATACCAAACAAGGAAAAGAGGGCAAAATTAGGCAGGACAGCCTGCAATAACTTGGCGACAAAAACTGCCCGAATGGGGACAGGCGTTGCAAGCAAAAAGTCCATATCGCCTGAAAGGTACATGGCTTGCAACAAGACACCGAAGCTGGTCAGGACAGTTCCGACAAAGAGAGCGGTCAACGTCAAGGTAGGGATAGAGGCAAGGATGCCACGCAGGTCAACATCGGCGTATTGAGCAAATTCAGCCGACTGCACAAGACTCAATAACCAGCGGCTGGCAGAGAGAATGAAGTAGGCAAACCCCAACAGCAGTATCCAAACCAAAATGATTCGGATCTTGTTCCGCAGTTTGGCGCGACGGAAGCTGTTATAGGTGATTTGCAATCGCAGACGCAGCAATTTCCAAACCGACGACAGGATGCTGGCAGCTGCCGCATTGTTTGAGGCGTGTATCAAAGAGGAATTGATGTTCATTTCAAAACGTCGGCAATTTCTGTCTCTTCTGCGCCACCCGTAAGGCTTAGGAAGATATCTTCCAGGCTGGTTTGACCGGTCTTATCCAGTGTACGGAGTTCGTCCATGGTTCCCACGGCAATGAGCTCGCCTCTGTCGATGATTCCAATGCGGTCACACATGCGCTCAGCGATTTCCAGAATGTGTGTGGAAAGCATCACGGCGGCGCCTCGGTCTGCCAATTGACGCAGGATATCCTTGATCAAACGGGCGGACTTTGGGTCCAGCCCCACGGTCGGCTCATCGAGAACGAGCACCCTGGGATCATGCATTAATGCCGCGGCCAGGGAGGTTTTCTGCTGCATACCATGGCTATAGGAGTCGACCGTATCCTCCGCGGCCAAAGCAAGCTCGAACATGCGCAATAATTCATCTGCGCGGCGTACGGCCTGATTGTGGTCAAGGTCGTAAAGATCGGCCACAAAACGAAGCAGTTCGCGCCCGGTCAGTTTGGCATATAGATTGGGAGTATCCGGCACATAGCCACAGGAAGCTTTTGCGAGTCTCGATTGAGTCTGAACATCATATCCGGCAACTTTGACCATACCGGAAGTTGGCTGGAGCAGACCGACGATCATTTTGAGTGTGGTGGTCTTCCCAGCTCCATTCGGACCGAGGAAACCAAATACTTCTCCCGCATGTACATCAAAGCTAACCTTATTTACCGCGACCTTGTCGCCATAACGTTTAATAAGGTCCCGGGTTTCAATCAGATTTTCAGGCATAAAATCTCCATTCAAAGAACCAACATCACCATCTATTTTATACGCAACCGGTTAAAAAAGTGTGCGTGAAATTAAGAGGTAGGGTTAATACGACACTAACATATATTTCGATGGTCATTGTTCTCGCTTAGTGTAAAATACACCAATTATCAGTACTTATCACTTACTCATTGGATTAATACATGTCTGAACTGACAGCTGGGTTTCAATCCCTGCCATCCGAATATCAGCGTGTGCTCCAGTTGGCGCAGGACCAACATCAAATCAGCGTGGCTCCGTTGCAGACACTTGTCGGAGGCTGGTCAGGGGCGATGGTGTATCTCGTCAGCGTCACGTATGTAGCATCCCAGCGGGTTGAACATTTCATTCTCAAACTGGATCGCAAAAGTGCAAAAGCCCGATCAGATGAATTGTCGCGCCATGTCACCGCGCAGAGCAAGTCGCCTGCAGAATTCGCGCGAGATCACCTCGCAACTCTGGCGTTCGAACGAGTCGAAGCGGATGGTGCGATCGCCATCTTCTATAGTATTGCAGGGCAATCACTTCAATCTTTTCGTCCGCTTTCGAACTATGGACAACAGCATCAACTTGAGACAATCTTCTCCGCCACGAATCAATATCTGTTAGCAGAGTGGAATGTTGAGCCAGTATTTGCCACTTTCTATCCACAGGAACTACTGGAGAAATGGTTGGGCTTCCGTCTTGAGGCGGGAGCGCCCATTGAAAGCTTCATCAGGCAAGTCTGTCGCGCGGAGCCGGATCGTCCAGGTTTCCTGATCCAGTCCAGTGTTTATCCGAATCCGTTGTGGTATGCGCGCCAGCGCGAAAGCTGGGGAGATCCAAGACCCATTGATGCCATCCTTGGTTTGCAACACGGCGACCTGAATACCAACAACATCCTTGTCAAATTCTCCCCTGATGAAAAGGAACTGACGGGTTACTACCTGATCGATTTTGCCCTCTTCAAAGATGAGATGCCACTGCTCTACGATCTGCGCTATCTGGAAATGTCGTATCTAACTCTGGCAATGTCGCAAGTCTCTTTTGCAAAGACCGTTGATTTGATCCTGCATTTAACAGAAGGAATTGGACACGACTCACGTCGCGCGCCGATCGAGCTGGCTGGCGTTAGCGCAGTCGTTACCTCCGCCCGCGCCGCGTTTGACCGCTGGGTCACGGAGTGTCATCCGAGTCTACAGGATGATCTATGGGGGCAGTATTGGCTGGCTGGCGTTGCCGCTGGATTGGCTTATTGTCACAAAGCCGGTATAGCCAAGGAACAGCGTCTAGCTGGATTGATTTTCGCCGCCGCCAATCTTAAACACTATGCTATGACTTTCAAATTACCGATGCCAACAGATGTTGAATTGCTCTATGCTGAGGGTCAAAGCGGTTCAAATACAAATAAACCAATCAAAGTCCAGAGCAAGGATGTGCCTGCGAAAAACCTGCCATCCGGCACGGTCACGTTTCTTTTTACCGATATCGAAGGCAGCACCAAGCTTGCGCAGCAATATCCCGAACAAATGCCGGCCTTACTGTCGCGGCACCATGAGATCTTGAACCAAGCTATCAAAAATCACAACGGTTTTACATTTGAGATTGTCGGGGATTCCTTTGCCGTGGCATTTCACAACACAAGCGACGCTTCGGATACTGCATTGGAAATTCAGCGTGCTCTACATAACGAAACCTGGTCACCAGCAGCCATCAAAGTACGTATGGGAATTCACACGGGCACTGCAGAATTGCAGGATGCTGCCAACTCTCCGCCTTATTCAGGCTATACAACGATTGCCACATCGCAACGGGTCATGTCCGCTGCGCATGGTGGACAGATCCTGCTTTCCCAGATCTCGGCTGATCTTGTCAGTGACAAACTGCCAAGCGGCGTGCATCTTATCGATATGAAGGAACGGTACTTAAAGGATATCGCGCGGCCGGTTCATCTTTATCAATTAACTGCACCGGATCTGCCTTCCGATTTTGCACCTCTAAGAGGTGAGGAAGTGGTCAATCATAATCTTCCATCGCAACTCACTGAATTCATCGGACGCCAAAGGGAACTGGCGTCACTCAATGCATTGCTTTCAGATGTTCATAACCGCCTCATCACGATCGTCGCACCGGGCGGGATGGGCAAAACACGCCTTTCCCTAGAAGCCGCCGGGCAGATGGTTCAGGCATTTCCGCAGGGTATTTATTTTGTCGCGTTGGATCGCATCAGTTCGGCAGAGTTGATCGTGCAGGCGGTAGCGGAGGTTCTACCGATATCCCTGGCATCCAACGAAGATCCAAAATCCCGCATTGTGGATTATTTGCGTGATAAAAAGATTCTACTGGTGATGGATAATTTTGAGCATGTTCTGAATGGCGCAACTTTCGTTCAAGAAGTATTGACAGCAGCGCCACATGTTCAGGTTCTCGCCTCGTCCCGTATCAAACTGAATTTGATGGGAGAAACGGTTTTCACGATCGAAGGTTTGACCGTTAATGAAAGTGAACTGGAGAAAAATAGCGCAATACAACTCTTTGCCCAAAGCGCCGGGCGGATACACCCTCAGTTCGAACTCAACGATACAGTCTTGCCTGCCGTGACACGAATTTGCCGGTTGGTGGATGGAATGCCGCTGGCAATTGTGCTGGCTTCAGCATGGATGGATACTCTTTCAGTTAACGAGATTGCCGCCGAAATCGAAAAGAGCATTGACCTGCTGGAAACAGAAAAGCGTGATGTGCCAGATCGTCAACGCAGTGTGCGTGCCGTGATTGAATCTTCATGGAACCAGGTCGATGCCTCAGCCCAGAACCTGCTGAAGCGACTCTCCGTCTTTCGCGGAGGCTTTACGCGCACAGCCGCGCAGGATGCCGCTGGCGCATCGCTGCGTGGATTATCCCAACTGGTTGACAAAGCCCTGTTACGGCGCAACCCGGAAACCGGGCGTTACGCTATTCATGAATTACTGCGCCAGTATGCGGAAGAACAACTCCAGATCTCTGCGAATGAGGAGCAATCTGCCCACGAGGAGCACGCGAAATACTTTGCAGATTTCATGAAAACTCGTGAGGAACATTCGCGCGACAATCGTTGCAAAGCGGCGCTCTCAGAAATTGAAGCCGACTTTGACAACATCCGCGTCGCCTGGAACTATTGGACTGATCAGCAGAACGCGCCGCGCCTCCTCGAGTTTATCGGTGTGCTTTGGCTTTTCTTCGAGGTACGCGGTTCATTTACTCCGGCGATTCAGTTCTT
>DASWEH010000537.1:0-7790 GCA_036394895.1 Anaerolineales bacterium | reverse complement strand
AGGTACCCGCTCCCCAGGCAGTGACAGGTATACGTTGTTGATTGGCATATGCCAGCACACGCGAAACCTGCTCTACGTTTTCCACCCACAGGATTACTTCCGGAGCGTGCGCTTCATGCGCGCTCTGATCTTGAGCGTGCAAATCCAAGTCTGATTGCCGCGTACTGATGTTTTCCTCACCAACCAATTTGGCAAGATGTGAGAGGACTTCAGGGGTAACGGATGAGTACATTTTCATGATCGATTTATATCATGAACTCAGTACGATCGCAGAACATAGCGGAAAGGAGGGAGGTGCGAAAAAGTGGGGCTCGCCTGTAACCATAAACATCATCGACGATCTCGTAGAGGATATTTATGCAATTTTATCCTATGAGATACCAAGATTTGATGATTTGTCAAAGGATAAGAAGTCCCATCAGGCTTGCGGAATGGTATCACGATAAGGCTGTATAGCTGTACGGAGTAGCTTTGCCAATGCCCTATGAGTACCGACGGAAGCGGAGGAAAATTTTACCTATCCGCTTGACTAGCCAAAGACTCCCCCAATGGCAGAGGAGGCTTTTTGTTCTTTTGTTATCATAATGATAACAAAATTTGTCCGAACATAATAATGTAATGAATGACCATCCACATCGAAAATTGGAGGAAAAATGAACACAAGTAACATAGAATCACTACAGATGGAATCCCGTGTGACATTCAAGACCTGGATCCGCAGTCACCCAATTGCCTCCTATATCCTGTTCACTCTCGCGTGGTCGTGGAGTATCTGGTCTCTGCTGTTCCTGCTGATCAAACCTGGAGGACTGTTGCATAATCCTCCACCTCTCTCCTTTTTGTTCGTTATTGTAGGTGGGCTTGGTCCTTCACTCAGTGGATTTCTCATCACGTGGCTGATCGATGGGCGCGAAGGCATGCAGGCGCTTGGGGCACGTCTGCGTAATTGGCAAGTAGGTCGCTGGTGGCTGGCGTTGCTAATCATTCCCAGCGTCTCGGCGATAACACCGCTTTTGCGCTGGATGGCAGGATATACAGTTGACACTGGCGCGATGCTGGGTTTGATCGTTCCCGGTCTGGGATTGGGGATCATGGCAGGCCTAATGGAGGAATTTGGCTGGCGCGGCTTTCTGCTCCCTCACCTGCTCAAACGGTATTCGCCTCTCGTTTCCGCTTTGCTGGCAGGTCTTGTTTGGGGTGGGTTGTGGCATGGGTACGCGGATTACTTTGGTCTGGGCGATAAGGGGCTTGCCTTCTGGCCACTAGTGCTGTTGTTGGGGCCATGCGTTTTGACAGCCTGGTCGCTGGTGATTACTCGAGTCTATGAGCGCACACAGGGGAGCCTGTTGCTCTCGATCCTGATGCACGCCAGCATCTCATCCACTGCGCTGATCTTTGGGCAGCAATACAGAACCATCAACGAAGAAGTCCTCTGGACAGCGATCAGCGCCGCGATGGCACTGTTGGCGGCTACCCTGATCTGGCTGGGTACCCGCCGCTTGAAAACGCAGCTTTCACTATGATGAGAGAATTCAACCTATCCACTCGGATAGTACAAAGACTCCCCTGTCGATGGGGGAGTCTTTCTATTACATCGCATACACTTTACAGCGTGCCGCACGCATATCTGACATACGCAACTGAGCCAGAATCATGATTATTGTTCGTGACTTCATTCAGCAAGTTTCGTGATCTATGCGGCAAGCGCTAGATATCAAATCTCAGATTGGAAAAATCACCATGCTTCGTAAAATTCTTGTTCGAATATTAGCTGTGTTGGTATTAATTGCCCTGATCATGGCCGCCTATTTGCTATGGGCACGTCCTTATCAATTGCAGTGGGGCGCGACACAGGAGGAAATAGAGCGGCCCATGCCCGGAGATGAACTGGATTCTCATCCCACATTTCTCGCTACGCGGGCCATCACGATCGAAGGGACGCCGCATGAAATCTGGCCCTGGTTGATACAAATGGGATTTGACCGCGCTGGGTACTATGGCTATGACATCATCGAAAATGCAGGCAGCAAAAGCGAGGCTTACAGTGCAGAGCGCATCATACCGGAATTGCAGAATGTAAAGGTCGGCGATGAAGTTCCGATCAGCGCTGCCGGAAGCTGGGTGTTTTATGCGATCGAGCCTGAGCGTTATTTCATTTGGTCTGGCAAGACAGGCGAAGATGGTTTTACCTGGGCATTGTATCCAATTGATGAAAACCACACCCGTTTGGTAAGCCGCATCCGTTGGAGTCACCATTGGTCGCAGCCAAATCTGATTGCTCTTGATTTGTTTACCGAGTTCACGGATCATCTAGCCCTTCGGAAAATTCTACAGGGAGTAAAGGGCCGCGTGGAAGGTCACATCGAGTCAAGGGCGTGGACCAATACGGAGTTCTTCACCTATGTGGCAGTTGCGTTGATCTTTGTTGTGGCAATTGTGCTGCTCATTATGCGCCCATTTTCATGGAGAAGATGGCTGGCAGGGCTAGCCGCGGATGCTGTCTGGCTGATTACCTGGTATGCGCCAATACCTGCCTGGATTGGGGCTGTATTATTTGTTTGCGCCGTTTACGGACTTTGGCGAGCCCACAGGTCAAACGGGCACTGGGGACCTAACCTAAATAAGCAGGGTAGCCACCTGACCACCTGACCACACTATCCGAATGGATAGTGCAACCCATTGGTCGATCTCAGCGAGAGGCATCCTCATAACGTGTTGTGTTTCGTATTTCCAGTGGGACGTAGAATTCAATTGTCTCTTGACCTTCCAGTAACTGGAAGGTGTATATTAAGCAGGAGTAAATTTATGAAAATACAAGAGTTTTCTCGACAAACGCGACTATCCGCCAAAACAATCCGTTACTATGAATCGATTGGTATATTGCCATCCCCACTTCGTCGCCCTAACGGATATCGTGAATATGACGACTCAGATATGGAGCGGGCAAAGTTTGTTGCAGGGGCACGTAACCTTGATATTTCGTTAGATGATATTCGGGAACTCCTTGCAATGCGAGATAACAAGGAAGCGCCCTGCCGTATCCTGCTCAATCGCATTGATCAAAAAGCGAATGAAATCCAAGCCCGCATTCAGGTTTTACAAAATTTGGAAAGAGAACTGCGCGAGCTATATTCTCTCGGCCAGAAATTTCCTGTAGATGATGTAGATGGCAAGAATTGTATTTGTCACCTTGTCAGTGAACACTCCCTGATGAACATCGTAAGCTAGTCAGTGGCAACAATCAGGCTTCTAACCACGATTTGGGATGCAGCAGTTAGACAAGGAATTGGACATTCCTCTTGCTCGAGCTCGTTCAAACAAATATATGTAAACTCTTATTAAGTGAATTTGATGTGACTGCAAAATTGCGCAGAAACGATTTTATCCATACTGGAAAGGACAGCTTTTCAATGACTGAATCATGCTGTTGCCCGCCCGAAGCCGGAAATGCTGTTTGCGATTTGCCTGCGCAAAACGTTCAGCATCATCACCGCACTATGAATGTTTGTCCGGAATGCGGTGAGACTGGCAAGCCTATACAGGGGCAAACTATCAAGTCTCTTTTATCGATGAGTCTACGCCAAGTGCAAGATGGGAAATATCTTTTTTGCCGAACGCAAACTTGCCCGGTCGTGTATTTTTCCACCGATGGTGAACAGACTTTTGCTATTGGACAAATCCGCGAGCGCGTCTATCAAAAAGAACCAGACGTCGAAGATGTATTGATATGTTACTGCTTTCGTCATACAGTAGGCGAACTTCGCGCCGCATCACCTGAAGACCGTACTGCTATTGTAGACGACATCAACATGGGGATCAACGCTGGACAATGCGCCTGTGATTTGCGTAACCCGCAAGGATCCTGCTGTTTGGGTAATGTGCGTGGCATGATTAAGCGGCTGGAAACGCCAGCCGTGCTAATACCCTGAGATAAATTTGACGGTCACAGCACCGTTGAAATGATGAAAGGAGCGTATGGATAGATTCCTATCAAAACGCAACATCCTCATCCTCACTGTTTTCTTAGCAGCTATATTACTTGCCATCTATTTTGAGATTCAGCCCCGTATTGCACCAGGTCAAGCGCCGCTGACCGACATCTCGAATATCGAAACCCTGCGTACACAATTCAATCGGGATGCTGGAAAGACGCGTCTCATTATCCTGGTATCTCCTACCTGAACTGAATGTCTCGCTGGCGCCCGTTGGGTGCAGAATCAACTGTTAGTACCATATCCATCCGAAGAACTGCATGTCTATGCTGTTTGGTTACCCATGCTATGGGGTGATGCGCGCGAAAAATGGAATGGAAATACCATGTCCGATACCCGTGTGACTCATTTTTGGGATGGTGAATTGTTAGTAGGACAATGGTTCGCCAAACAAGTTGATGGTTACGATGGAGTATCGTGGGATGCTTATTATCTCTACGGTCCAGATGCAACTTGGGAAACTGTGCCATCGCCACTCTTGGGCTCAGGTGGTCCTATTTATTCTGAACAGGCAGCGTTGAAGGAACAGGTGAGCACATTGTTGGAAAAGTGAGCAGCATAAAACCATCGTCCATTGACGACGCTCGAAGTTACGTGTGACCCGAAGATACTTTCCAAACCCGCCAACGTACGAGACTAAAAGTCGCGTACTTGGCACAGTAGATGAAGGGTGCCTTGATCATGCATATTCAGCCCCACTTGGTGAGTCACACCACCCTCAGGTGAAAAGTCTATGAAAAATATCCTTCCAAACCGGCTGGCCGTTATCCGTGCCACACTCTCCTTGCTTTATCAGTGCAACCCCCGCGCGTTTACTATCAGCGCCATCGCTTCATTGCCAGAACCGCTTTTCTTCCCGACTATTATATTCTTGCTGCAAAAACTGTTTGAGCACCTTACTAGTCCCAATGGCACTGTTCAAATATCATCACAAGTCGTCCTTCTCAGTTTCGCTTTGTTGGTGACACTCCTTATCCAACGTCTCGGAATTATCGTACGGGACGCATCGTCTACGATCTTGCGCCAGCAGGCTTGGGTTACGATCAGCAAACGGGTGATGCAGAAGCTGCGGTCCGTCCCGTTTTCTCTTTTTGAAGACAACTCCTTTCAGGCTCGCTATGGCTTAGTGATTCGCGAAGCGTCTTACCGGTCAATTACCTTGGTAGACACACTTCTCTCGACTGGGCCCATTCTGCTGGGCCTGGTGGGACTTGCGATTACACTCTTTGTCATTGCACCGCTCATGGTTGTGGTGCTATTAGTCATTGCTATACCAGCTGCCCTCATTGAACGCCGCTTCAGTGATGCGATGTATGATTTGCAGGAGGGTACAGCTCCTGCCAAACTCCGCTTGGAGGCGCTCACCAACATGCAGGTGGACGCGCTTTGGCAGCGAGATGTGCGAGTCTATCGCACTGATTTATTGACTCGCGAGCACGCCTTCCTGGCAGAGGCTTATCTCACACGGCTCAAGCAGCTTACCGCACGCTTCTTTGGGTTGAGAGGCGCGGCAGCCAGCGTGCAAGTCATTGGGCTAGGATTGGCGCTTGTGGCTGTGGGGGCACTCATCAACCGGGGACAACTCACGTTGGCAAACCTGGCTGTGCTGATTCCAGGGACAGCCTTTCTCTCTGGGATGATCGGTGCTTTCATTTATCATCTGCGATCGCTCTGGGAGTCGCTTGCCTATGCTCAGACCTTATTCGACTTTTTGTCGAAGACATTTGACGGCGATATGGCGTATTCAACTGCTAAGTCAACAGACCAGCCCCTTCCGAAGATGGCAGCAATTCGTTTGAATGCGGTCTCCTACACGTACCCGAACAACCAGAAGCAAGCGCTCATCGGTATCTCACACGTTTTTTCTCCGGGCCTCACAGCCATTGTTGGTACAAATGGCGCGGGAAAGAGCACATTAGTGAAACTGGCGGCTGGACTCGTGGTCCCAACACAGGGTAGCCTTCAAGCAGTTGCAAAGACAGGTGAAGAGTTTCCATTAGTAGAATACGTCAAGGCGGTGCTTTTTCAGGATCCTGGGCACTTCCCTTTTAGTATTCGACACAACGTTACTATGCGATT
This sequence comes from Anaerolineales bacterium, assembly GCA_036394895.1. Taxonomy (GTDB): domain Bacteria; phylum Chloroflexota; class Anaerolineae; order Anaerolineales; family Villigracilaceae; genus Defluviilinea. The sequence goes on along the minus strand of DASWEH010000537.1, from coordinate 1,719 downwards.
CGACCAGACTCCAGCTGAAGATGAAGCGATCGCGGACGCGCTACGAGTAGCGGGATTATGGGAAGTGGTTCAAACCTTGCCGAATGGCATTGATACAGTGGTCGGTGCTGGTTTTGGTGGCATCGCGGACCTGTCGGGCGGACAATGGCAGAGGCTGGCTTTGGCACGGTTGATTTATCATGACGCACCACTGATCGTGCTAGATGAACCTAGCGCCAGCCTTGATCCACTTGGCGAACGCCAGATTTTCGAGCTACTGACTCGCTTGGCGCAAGACAAGGTTATTCTATTTACCACACATCGTTACGACACGATCCGCCGGGCGCACACCATTGTGGTACTGGTCGACGGCCAGATTGTTGAAGTGGGCGCTCCCGAAGAATTGGAGCGAAAAGCCGGTGCATTCTGGTCATTATATTTTGGACAAGGCTCACATCTAGGGTCTGTAACTCATTGAGCTCAAATCTAGTCCAGGGTGACCAACATCAACTCCAATTGACCGCCTTCGGGCTGGGCATGAGTAAAGTGCGGAACTTGCAAAGAAGTAACGGATGATGCGCACGATGGTGTGTAGGATAACTACCAGAAGTAGCGGGCGAAGGATAAGGTAGACAAGAACTTGCAGCATAGTGTATTCTCATTTCCTAGTAAATGTCGATCATGGTGCTATCTGGTCGAGTGCGGTAATCGAGTATCCACAATACGAAGTCCCCAGAGAATGAGCGCCATCGAAAAGAAGAACGGCGGCGCAGCCGAATACAGGATGATCTTGATAATAGCTTCCTGAAAAGCACTCCCCTGAGCAGCTCCCGCCGCCAGCGGTATTGTAGTGTTGCCAGCTCCCCAAACGGCAGCCATCACGAAGGGAATCAACGTGGCGAAGCTCGAATAGACATACGTCCAGAAGGCGATCCGTGATGCTGTAGCGCCGAGATTAAGCCTGGGCCACAACAGTCCCAGAGCCAGTATCATGACGCCCTGTAAGGCGCTCAGTGTATGCACTGACCGTCCAAGGAGTGGTACGGGAAGGGCTGGGATCACAAAGCCTTCCAATCCTGTAAATACGAAGAGAGCAATGCCGATCTGGAGCATGCGATGGCCCTGACGTGACAACATGTCCGATGAGTTCATATCACCTCACTATATAGGTTCAGAAAGTATTTCAACAGCCTGCTAGCTCCCTAGCGATGGGCACGGTGGTGGCCCAGCGGGCAATAACGTGGTTCCAAGAGAAGGAGGCGGAGTTGGGTGGTTGGTCATGGAAGCGCACTCCTGGTCACATTCGCCAAGTCTCGTTCGTCTACTATAATGACGGAACAAAACTAATGGATGTGACTGACAACGATGAAAAAAGACTGGCGGAGCGATTCGAAGCCCACCGCGCCCACCTAAGAGCAGTAGCCTATCGGATGCTCGGCTCACTAAGTGAGGCGAACGATGCTGTCCAGGAAGGCTGGCTACGACTCAGCCGTTCTGACACTAGTGGTGTTGAGAACCTAGGTGGATGGCTGACGGTGGTAATTGCACGAGTGTGCCTCGACATGCTGCGCTCACGCAAGGCACGGCACGAAGATCCCTTGGACGCCCACGCGCCCAAGTGGATGGTGAACCATCAGGATGGGATGGACCCCGAGCAAGAAGTGCTCCTGGCTGATTCGGTCGGTCTCGCGCTGCTTGTGGTACTGAACACATTGGCTCCCGCCGAGCGACTTGCGTTCG
>DASWEH010000536.1:0-4166 GCA_036394895.1 Anaerolineales bacterium | reverse complement strand
CGTGAACCTCTTTGGACGCATTTCAAACTTTGGTCAAAAGAGTCTTTATACAATTGGTTATTCAAAACATATTGGAGGAGAAAACGCGAATTCTCAATGTTGTTTTCACAGCCAGAGCACAAACATTTGAAATTGATTCGGTTTGCACATCCCAAAGAAACGGAAGAATGGTTCAACGGCCTATAGCAAACGATGGACACTCAATCTCTCCTCAAACGCCTCGATGAAATTGGACAATCCCTTGAACGAAGCCAACACGCTCTCGTCCTGATTGGTCTTGGCTCGGTTGGCTTGGAACTTGATCGCTTAGATTCCTATTCGGATCTGGATTTCTTTGTAATTGTGGAAGAAGGATATAAACACACTTATTTAGATTCTCTTCACTGGCTGAGTGACATCCACCCGATTGCCTACAGTTTTCTCAATACGGAAGATGGTTATAAGGTGCTTTTTGAAGATGGAATTTTCTGCGAGTTTGCTGTCTTTGAACCTGCAGAACTTAAGAATATTCCGTTTGCTCCCGGCCGCATTGTCTGGAAACGGACAGATGTTGCTGACTCAATAGGTCAACCAATTTCCCAAACAAAACCACAATCTAAACGAGACGCGGATTGGCTATTGGGCGAAGCACTGACAAACATCTACGTGGGCTTGAACCGCGAAAAACGTGGCGAGAAACTTTCCGCGACACGTTTTATTCAGGGATATGCTGTAGATCGGTTGTTAGAGTTAGTGGATTATGTTGAAACAGGAAAAGAAGTGTATCGAGATCCATTCGTCAACGAGCGACGCATTGAACAACGCTACCCAAACTTAATTTCTCAATTTAGTGGGTGGATGCAAGGTTACGAAAAGAATCGTGAGTCCGCTTTGGCAATTTTGGGTTTTCTTGAAAAGTATTTTGAAGTCAATAAATCAATTGCAAAAGCCATTCGAAGCATGTGCAATTGATTTAGAAAGATTCGAAGTTGATAAAGCTCGTAAACTTAAATCTGTTCCCTGATCCATGCCAGTGCATCCCCGGGCGTCCCGATGCTCAATCCAGAATTATTGGCGACTTTTGGATCATCCAAAAAATGTCTGCGATTGTGTGTGACAAGGAAATCCACTTTTGCTTTCATGGCGGCCAGCAGAATCGGAACATCAGCCGGATCACTAATCAGGTAAAGATTAGATTTCACTTCCTTGGGGAGAGGATCACGCACAATCTGCAAATTTGACCTGATAATTGAATTTCGCAAAATTGGAATATTTCTTGGCGACTTACGCGCAATCGAACGCTCCGACTCAATGATCACCATCTCACTTACCGTCAAAAGAATATCTTCACTCTCACCGAGGAGTAACAAGACATGAGCTGCTCCAGTCTCGGATAAAACACCTGCGATTAAGGCGCTGCTATCAAGGAAGATATTGAGTTTTTTCACTGAATGGATTTCCCCTCTTTTTACTTTTTCCCATATTTCTCTTCATAGTATTTTTTGTGTTCTTCATCCAATGTTTTGAATAAATCCTCAAGCAAAACATTGTCATCTTTTAGAACCCGTACTGCGCGTTTCGAGAGCTTATCGATTTGTAAAGCTTTGGGTTTGAGTAAAAATGTACCTTCACCAAGATCAATAATCGTTAAGACCTCTCCCTCCTCCAATTTGTATTTCTTGCGCAAACTTGCAGGGAGAGTGATTGTTCCTTTACTGCGGATTTGAAGCGTAGGCATAACAAGTCTCCGAAACACTGAATTTCAGAATTCCTGTAATTCTACCACAGAGATATAAGTATGGTTAAAATCTTTTAGAATAGGAATTTGACTCAAAGGCTAATGATATGGTTTGGATGTCAGAAATGCCTATTTAGTTAAGGTCTGTGATAAAAATTATGAGTTTTTGAACATGCGGTAGAAAGTGTTCGTATTCAATCCTAAGCGAAATTCTTTAGAAGCCAACCCTCAGTATTTCCTCAACCCGATCACCAACCGCGTCAGGCCCAATGCGGCAAGCAGGACCAATCCCACCGCAACCTCAAATGCAAGCCGCTGGATGTGAATAAACACGCTCAGCAAGGCAAGCCCCAGTCCCAACGCTGCGACAATGCCTACGCGCTCCATGTGAAGCCGTTCCATACTGCGGGTATCGTCCATTGGCGCGGCATAACTTAAGCGCCGCGCAAAATCCGAGAGATCCCAGCCAAGCAAACCGCCGAGCGCGCCGAGCAACATCCATACGGTGGGAAACTCACTCCAGACTCCAAATGCCGCAGCAAGGATAACGATCATCAAAGCAATAGATGAGAACCAATACCATTTCCGAAAATGTGTGATGAGCCAGACGGCTGCTAATAGTAAAAACCAAAGCGAATAGCCCGCCATTCCTCCCTGTATATATCCGATGGCAAGGGAGATCGTTCCCAGAAGAATGCTCAATATCAATGCGATGATTGTCATAAACTCCAGCAATCCGTTGGTCGAGTAGGGCTGGGCGCCTTTTCAGTCCGTACCGAGACCAACAAGCAACATTATAATTCCCTCAAAATGATGGTCTCGACACCTGCATGATTTGCCATGAATTGCCATGAAATGCCAAGCATTTCAAAATTCAAAAATCACGTGCGGTGCAAGTGTATGCCCGAGGAGCATGGGCTACTCGACCATCGAATGATGTTATCTCCCAATCGCGCGCAACCAGACAGGCGAACGACTCAACCTCCGCTTGACAAAGAGGTCGAAGGGTTCTGTTACATCCCAATCCAGCACATGGATGCCAGCACGTCCCATCTTTTGCAATAACAGGACGCGCTCCATATTAATCACTCGTCCTGCCAGTTGAATCTTATCGTTCGTTTGTAAATACGATAACTCAAATTTGACTGGGTTCGGGCTGACGACCATGACATCATATCCCTGGGCGCGCAATTGGGTCAGCGGTACAAAATCGTCTTCCGATAATGGCGTCACAAGAATCATCTGTGACTCAGGAGGGAACAAACGGGTGGGAATATGTTCAAGGTCTGAAAACACCTGGCTCTCACCTGTCCTGGCGTTCGCAAGCGCATGCAAAATCCGTTCGCGCTGGATCTTTCCATACCCGGGAAAGGTCCATGCCAGATAGGAAGCATAAATTAACAATCCAACACGGTTGCCTTGATTCAACAACGCGTCCGAAAGCGAAGCTGCAGCCTGCACGGAATACTCAAACAACGAATGACCACGCGCAAACTCATTGGTCCGCAAACGGCCATCCAGCACGATCCCCACATCTGCCACGCGCTCCTGCTGAAACTCATTGGCATATAACTTGTCAAGTTGCCGCGCGCTGGCACGCCAATTGATGGCACTGGGCGGATCGCCCGGTTGATACTCGCGGACGCCGAAGAAATCTGTGCCTGCCCCACCTGCCCGCGCAGGAATTGTCCCGGCGTAGACGCGCGTACGGCGTGGCCGGATCGCTATGTTACGGACACGTGTCACCGGTGGGAGGACAAACAATCGTCCCTTCGCTCCCACGCGGACCCTCGAACTGCTGACCGCCAAAGGATCGCTGACCTTCAGTTCAAGCGCCTCAAACACATATCCGCCGCGTGGGCCTGAAACGGTGTACCCAAACGTGTAGGACTCCCCTTTCGCCAGCCTCAGTAGGTGTTGGTTGAATTCAGAACGGATGGTCAATCCCGCAGGCAAAATATCGGTGAGTAGAACTTCTTCCAGGGTTGGGCCGCGGTTGGAAACGGTCACCGTCACATCCACATTCGAATTGGGCGAGGTGCGTTCGATGCTCAAATGACGCATCGCTTCGAGGTTTATCTTTTCGGAAGCCTGCAAATATCCAACAATCAAATAGGTGACGAGAGGCAATGCCAGCGCGATGAATTCTCCCTTCACAGTTACGATGCCTGCGAGGATTAGACTATATGTAAGGAGGCTGAGGAGGATTGAACGGGACATAAGATTTTCTTCGCGCTGAGCGCAGCATAGATGAAACGCAAAACCTAGCAAGCGATAAGCGCTTCGTCTACACTTTGTTCCGTTCAGCGCGAATTATTTGATTACCGGCACAGGCGTTCTTTCCAGCGTATCACGGATCACATCATCCGTGACCTGACGCGACATCCAATACTCTGGCTGCAGGATCACGCGATGACCCAGCACAGAGATGGCATAACGCTTGATATCA
>DASWEH010000535.1:0-7641 GCA_036394895.1 Anaerolineales bacterium | reverse complement strand
GCCGAAGATCTGGCGAAATTGATCGATATGGTGACAGATAAAACTGTCAGCGGGAATTCTGGAAAAGTTGTGCTTGGTGAGTTATTCAAAAATGGCGGCAAGCCAGAACAGATCGTCAAAGCCAAGAATCTTGCGCAGGTCTCTGATGTGGGATTCATTCAAGAAACAATTTCAAAAATCTTGAACGACAACCCGAAAGAAGTGGAACAATATCTGGCGGGCAAAGAGTCCATTCTGCAATGGCTGATGGGGCAAGTTGCCCGTGCGACAAAGGGAAAAGCAGATCCCACAGTAGCAAGAGAGTTGCTAGTCAAAACGTTACAAGAGAAAAAAAGCTAACCCTCTGATCAAGCAGGAATCTCTATCAAGACTCCCTCTTTTTCGATCTTTTCGGCTTTTTGTCATCATCGTCATGTGCCATCATATCGATGGCAATCGCTACCGCTAATATGAGGATGTCATTCTGACCGGAGTCAATTTCCACGCCATACGTATCTGTAAGGCTGAGCCACTTCTTGGATACTTCCGCGATCTTATTCCACCCTTGCTTGATCGTATATTCATGGTCAAGGATGTTGCCTTGCACATCCAGGTCCGGTCCGTTTTTGACGTTGACACTCCAGCGGTCGCGCAACGGGGCAATCAGGGCCTTTTTTACGACAGCAATTTGTTCGCCGTCGGGACCATCGATCGCCATGGTTTCTCTGATCGGCAGCCAACGTTCTTGAATCTGGCAAAGTTTGTTGCCATTCATATCTTCAAAGATGAGAGTTTTGCGGAGACGGAGTGCCTTGCCATCCACTTTGAAAACCCTTCTTCCATCTTGGTTTTCAATCCAGAAATCGTCTCCAATGGAAAACATCTTTTGACGTATCTTGTAACGGGTTGACATAAGTTTTCCTCTTTGTGTTAGATCGATCAACGATTGCTACCAGTATAACGCATTGATATGGTGTGCAGAACAGATCGAAGACAAAAATTACCTCTGCTATAATTGATTCAATTGCCGCTTATCTCATAATAACTGAACTTCTTACATGGATTTGCAAGTTGAAATTCAAATATCAAGTTAGATAACGCGTGTCAAACATGCGTGCAGCACTCTGTAACAAACAAAAGGACTTTTTCCATGGCTGAACAAATCAGCGTTTCGCAAATTTCGAACTATGTTGGGCAGGAAGTGACCATCAAGGGTTGGGTCTACAACCGCACGGACAAGGGCAAGCTTGTCTTTTTACTTGTGCGCGATGGCTCAGGCTTTGTACAGTGTGTTGCATTCAAAGGTGATCTTGAACCCGAAGTATTTGACCGAGTCATGCGCTTACCGCAGGAGTCAGCTGTGATCATTACGGGACCTGTGCGCGAGGATAAACGCGCGCCGGGCATCCCTGGCGGATACGAACTCGGCGTGAAGCAGATCGAAGTTGTGCAGGAAGCAGCGTTGGATTACCCAATGTCTCTCAAGGATCACGGCGTAGATTTTGCTCTCGACCACCGTCACCTATGGATCCGCATGCAGAGTCAGTGGGCGATATTGCGTGTACGCGTCAAGGTCATGTCTGCGGTGCGCGAATATTTGGATAGCCATGGTTTTTTCAATCTCGACACCCCGATCCTTACGCCTGCCGCTGCCGAAGGGACAACGACTCTCTTCGAGACGCCCTACTTCGACGAGGGCTTTGCCTATCTCGCCCAAACAGGACAACTCTACAACGAAGCCAACATCTTCTCCTTTGGAAAAGTCTATTGCTTTGGTCCCACCTTCCGTGCCGAAAAATCGAAAACGCGCCGTCATCTGACCGAGTTCTGGATGCTCGAACCCGAGATCGCATTCTGCGATTTAGATGGCTTGATGGAAGTGGAAGAAGGTTTGATCACGTACATCGTTCAAACTGTGTTGCGCGATTGCGCCGCGGAATTAAAATTCCTTGGGCGTGATGTTTCAAAACTTGAAAATATCAAAGAACCATTTCCACGTATTTCTTATGACGACGCGGCAAAATTGTTGATTGATCTTTATGAACAAGAGACCGACCCTGAAAAGAAGGAATTGCTCAAATTCGAATGGGGTATGGACTTTGGCGCGCCGCATGAAACGGAAATTACCAAACTGTACGATAAGCCTGTTTTTGTCTATGGTTATCCCAGCGCTGTGAAAGCGTTCTACATGGAACCTTGGCCGGGTCGCCCAGAGGTTTGTAAGTCTGTGGACCTGCTCGCGCCCGAAGGTTATGGTGAAATCTGCGGTGGCTCCGAGCGTATATCTAATCACGATGCGCTGCTGGCGCGCATTCACAAGGAAGGATTACCCGAAGAAGCCTTCCAATGGTATCTGGAACTTCGCAAATATGGCTCTGTTCCGCATTCAGGCTTCGGCATGGGTGTGGAACGCGTCACGGCCTGGCTGTGCGGCATCGAGCATATCCGCGAGGCGATTCCATTTCCGCGAACGATCAAGAGAGTCTATCCGTAATCCATAAGCCCTAAAGTGTCGGATTGTCTTTAGGGCTTATTTGATTTTCAGAAACGCCTAGTCGGCTGCCTGTCCTTGAGCAGCAGCGCCAGTTGCTTGTTTAGTAGACGAGGATGAAGCGTTTTCCTCCTTGGTCGTTGAGGGTCGCTGAAGCCGGTCAGTAATCGAGAAGAGAGCTCTATCCATCAGGGAGAAGAAAAGCTCGATGTTGTATCCAACCAAAAACGCAATGGCGAGGGGTGAAATCGATCCAATAAATGTTGTTGTCTCACTCGGTATGAGAACTGAAAACCAGCCGACTAGGATGCCTGCCAACGCACCTAGCGAAACACGTAACACGTGCTGGGTTCCTTTTTCGTCTGAAAAAGTCTCATTTTCGATTTCCTTGGACAAGGTTCGCAAAACAAACGTTCCCGCTCCTAAGATGCCATAGAAAAGAGGCAGGAGATAACTCTGTAAGATGACGAGCACGAATTGCGCAGCCAATTGAGCTTGACGAGAAGTCTCTCGCTTGAAATCCCCTTGTTTTTGGCGTTCCAGCGTTGTTTTTTCTTCTTTTAATCGCTCAATATCTTGATTTAGCTGGCTGACAATCTGATCAGCCAATCCCGGCCGATTGACCCAGGTTGTTAAATTATCCAGTTTGGAGCGTAAACTCAAGATTTGGTCTGAATTGGTGTCCTGGTTTTTCTCGAGTTCTATCAATTGCTTTTGCAGAATATCCATCTGATCCCTGGCTTCTTGGATTTTTTTAGAACCATCTGGGTCTTCACGTAATTGAGCATTAAGCTCCCCTATGTGTCGGTCGATGCTCGCAATTTGAGAGCCATATTGATCTAGATCTGCCAAATTCGTGCCGTTAACGCTTTTCTCGATTAGCCGCTTCCACGGATTGCTCCAAATCATTAAAACCGCTGAATTTCTTCCAAGTTGGGATTTGAGCGATGCTAAATCCGATTCGAGCTTTGCTTTCGCGGAAAGGTTATCGAGGATATCACGCTCCCAATCGGGGCTGGAATAAAAGGTGTACGCACCGTTGGTTTTGAAACTTTCTGAATCCCATTCGTTTAGCTTAAATCGCATCTCTATGGCGCTGTACTCAGCTCGATTGGTACTGATTTCCTGGCTTAATTCTGTTTCCTTTTTCAGTAATTCGGCCAATTGAGCGGTCAATTGATTTCCAATCACCCAATAGATTTGTAGAACCAGCACAACGATTAAGACCAAGACGGTAAAAAAGATGAATCGGTCAACTGTTCTGCGCGCCTTGCTCGTAGTCCTGGTTTTTGCCCACTGAAATAAGCCTGGAATCTTCTTGTCCACCCATTTAGGTACAGGCTGGATATTTGCGAGTATTTTGCTCACAGAACGAGGTTCAAGAGACAAATTTGCTTTGACACTTTCGGCTGTCACAGGCTTTACCAATTTCCAGATTTTTTGGTAGGCAAGCCAAAATTCTGCCTCAGTTTCTGCATCTATCGGCTGCTTTTCATCTATAGACCGTTTCGCGTTGATTAGCGTGGTTAGCGTTGTTTCGTCAATATCATTCTTGCATTTGCCGGCCGCATAAGCTACCAAGAACTGGGCGTCATCAACAGCGTTTGCAAACAATTTCCTAGACATCCCTTTTGGATCTTCTGTTTGCTCTCCCATCTTAAACTCCTTTGCTGAAAACTCAATACGATGGGCCGAACGATAATAGATTATGTTTGCTACATCGTAGAATACAGTCCTACAAACGAACACTGCTCCATCATCCCATCGGCCAGATACACTGTCCCCCGGCACAGCGTAGTAATTTACGCGCAGCAAGATCTTCGATAGTCTCGCCTGGACCGGGCTTAGGATTCACTTATATAAACGCAAGTATGGGTAGTATTTCGGTATAGGGGCGGAGCGCGTCACGGCCTGGATCTGCGGTATTGAGCACATCTGTGAGGCAATTCCCTTCACGCGGACGATCAGGAGGGTGTATCCGTAAGTGGATAGGTAAGCAAGTACACAAGTAAAAAGGCCTCCCAGACTGTAATGGTCCTGGAGACCTTTTTTGACTCAAAAGGGCATGTGTCATTGCGAGGAGGGTGATCGCCCCAGCGAAGCAATCTCCACCTAAATGGACGAATCTCCTCGGTAACTGTTTTCCGTCAAACAGGAGATTGCTTCGCCACAGAACGGCTCGCAACGACATACTCTGTCTAATTTTTTATGCACTCTCCGCTACGGGATGAAAAGCAGTTGCCCGACGCTGATGTTGTTGATATTCGTAATATTGTTAAGCGATGCAATCGCGGCGACCGTCGTTCCATACTTGATCGCGATGGCTGTTAGTGTATCACCTGGCTTTACTGCATGAGTTCTTTGGGATGGCGTCGTGCTGCCCCCACTTTCGGAGGGAATCGCCACGGCAACGGGTATCGTTAACTGTTCGCCGGTCTTGAGCAATTGCGGATTCGCACTGATCAGCTCGCGAACAGTCACACCATATTTATTCGCAATGGCTTCAAATGAATCGCCCGCCACAACCGTGTGTTTTTGCGGCGTTTGTGGTTTTTCTGTGACAAGTTGTGCACCTGCGAATTTATACAATTCTTCTAATGTGCCATTAAATAAATTCAAATCTACTTTGGCATTGATGCCATTGACGACGCCTTTTTCGCTATATTGCCAAAATGTCCATTTGAACCAGCCGCGCGGTAGAACAGGTTGCGAACCTTCCACGTGATTATTCGGATATTGCGCGAGCCAGAGTGGATAATCCTTTGCCCAGGCAGGAGGTCCACCACCTAATTCAGAAAAATTATCCTGCAAAAAAAACTGTCCGGAATAAATAATCGGTTTCCTTCCAAACGCGGCCTCGACAAGATCCAGCCAGGTTTTGGCGCGTGAGATGATTTTTTCCTTCGTCTGACCATCCGGCGTTTCAAGATCGAGCACAGGAGGCAGCTCTCCGTTATCGTTCATGGATTTGACATAATCGATGAACTTGGTCACCTGCTTTTTGGGATCCACGTTGCTGCGGAAGAAGTGATAAGCTCCTCGCAAGAGTCCGGCTGATTTTGCGCCGCGCCAGTTGTCGTCGAAGGTAGGATCAGCATACGAATCCCCTTCGGTTGCTTTTATGAAGACATAACGCTGACCTGTGGCGCGGACCTTGGGCCAGTCGATCCCCGAATCCCAATAGGAAACATCGATACCAGGAACTGTTGCCATACTTCTCTCCTTATGTTGTTGATCGATTTTCTGAGATGCTGTACTGCCTAATAGGTTAACGCCTCAATTATTGATGCAATTCCATGTAAGGGTAGCATAAAATAAATTTAAAAGCAATTGAGAGAAATACAAGATGAAAATTTTTTTAGAACCTTCTTATCCATATTAGTACTTAAAGTATTAATTTTTCTCTATCATTGCACCCATGTTTATGGTATAAGAACCGCGTCCCTGCTGTGTTCGTGATGTTGCGCCTTCCGTTTTGAGCCAACACTTACTTTTAGGGTCTCTAACTCCAATAGAAATAACGCGATAGGCCTGAGCCAAGGCGGCGTTTCTGGGTCGGGACCCACCTGCGAAAGCAGGTTCAAAACATTGCATCACACGGCATTGGCGGGGAATCGATCATAAAAGACCTGACAAAGTTTGTCAGGTCTTTTTGTTTATGGCGATTGATGGATGGCGATCGCGGCGCGCAAGCCAGATTCGAATGCGCCTTGTATCCAGGCATGATAAAGCGAGGCATGTTCTCCCGCAAAATGGATTCGTCCTTCCGGTTGGATGATCTCTTCATGAAGTAAGGTTTGCTGACCCGGGTCAAAGAGGGCGAACGCGCCGCCAGCATAGGGATCGTCGTGCCACATGTGCGAGGCACCTGTTTCAAATTCCTCTTTGATCTGCGGATGAATAAGGGCAACATTCTCGATGGCTTGTTCAATCCGTTCATGAGGTAACAGCGATCCCCAGCGTTGCGCATCTTCCGACCAGGTATAACTCGCCAATAAGATTCCCCGCCCGGTGTCCTTGCCATAATCTGTGTAATACAAATTGCGGATGGCAAGATCAGTCACAGTGCCGCCACCATAGATGCCATCATCTTCTTCCCAAAAGCGTCTGCGAGTTTGAAAGAAAATTTTAGCCGAGGCATCGTAATGTAATTGTCGGATGGCGCGCTGTTTTGCACGAGAAAACGGCTTCAATACCTCCACATGGCGCAAAACAGGAAAGGGAATAGTAATGATCGCATAATCGCCGCGCGCTGCGAAGCGACCGACCCGTGTCTGATAATGGATAACCACTTCGTCGGGAGTCTGATCAACGGCGATCATCCGCGCCCCATAGCGGATTCTTGATCTAAGCGCAGGCAAAAAGGCGTGTGGAAGATGATCTGCTCCACCCACGATCTGACACATGTTCGTGTAATAGTTCCCGCCATCTTCACGGAACAACTCAAGAAAGGATGAGTTCATCATGGCTTCCTGATTATTCAGTAAGCCAAACATTTCGATCATGCCCTCCGACCATCCTTTGAGTTCAAGGAATTCACGGACCGAATACTGGTCATATTCCGCGTAAATCTGTTCCCAGGCCGCTTCACCCTCTTTCTCTATTTTTTCCACCAGAGGGCGAATTGTCTCTTCCCAGTACCAGCCAGAGATCTTTCCCTTTTCAACTTCGGAGATTCCAAAACCCATCAATTCAGGGTCCGCCTGCACCTCTGCCAATCGCCGCTTGACTCCACCCACATACACGTGCGCCTGTGGATTTCCCATCACAAAATCAGACGTTTGCAAGCCGAACTTCTCTACGTAAGCCATTGTCAGTTCATGGGCGCGCGGGATGCGCATCGCTCCAGCTTCCCCGTAGAGGCCGCGTGCGAAAGGTTCACGCATGGTGTAAATTCGTCCACCCACTCGATGCTGCGCCTCAAGAATCAGTGGATCATGCCCAGCTTCGAGGAGTTCGTAAGCGGCAGATAAGCCCGCCAGGCCTGCCCCTACGATAATCACTTTTTTCGGTCTTTCGCTTTTGAAGTTTTTCGCGATCCCCTGTTTTATAACATTGACGTAATCTTGGATGGAGTGTTTGGTTTGCATGAGACCTCTATGAATAAAATTTGGAAGTAGTTAGTAATAAGCAATATCTTATCTAGGATTGATTGAAATTTCAATCACCAC
>DASWEH010000534.1:0-11163 GCA_036394895.1 Anaerolineales bacterium | reverse complement strand
TTCCTCAATCAAATCCTGATACAAACGCGCATTCTGCAATGCGATCACTGCCTGGCGTCCGATAATATCCAGCAGGCTGCGGCGCTCCTTTGTAAAATAATTCGGGTCAGGGTGGGCAAACAGCATCGCGCCATAAACGTTGAATCCACTCCTTAAGGGGAAACAATAAGCGGAGGAACATGCCCGTAGCGCGATAATGCGCCCCAGTTCTGGATCGTAGCCGATGTCCGTTGTCAGGATCGCGTCCCCTCCATCCAGTAATTTCTTGAGGATGCCTTCATTACCCTCCAGCTTGATTCGGAGATCAGCATTGGTGAATCGACGCGCCGAACCAATCCGCAATTCGTGATCGCGGAACAAAAAAACCGCGCTAACAAGTCGTTCGTCTAGGTCGGGTTCATGAGGGTCAGGATTGGGATTCAGCGCGGTATAGGCAAGGTCCAGAGCAGAATCGAGCACGCGCCGATAACTGAGCGTCGCGGTGAGTGTAGAACTCAACTCATAAATGGCGCGCATACGCTCGCTTTCCATATGACGGTTGCGTTCCTCCACATCCAGCTTCGTCTGGCGCGACGTGCGTAGGCGTCTCATTACAAAATGGCCACCAACTCCGAATAGGAGGCCAGCTAGCAATGTCATACCAATCTCACGAAACAAAGTCAGGTTGCTGTAAAAAACACCATAGCCGATCACATATTGCCAGATCGCAAATAGTGGTGCCACAATAAATGCCCCCAGAGCTTCAAAATAGACCGCACCAGTGAGAATGGGGATCAGTCCTATCCAGCTGGGCGTGCTGCCCTGGCGGCTTTGCAGCCAGAAAAACGCAGCCGCGAGGAGAACATCTATGATCAGGACGATCTGCCGGTGGAAAAAACTCACTCTGACGCTGAACACTGCCAGCAGGCTCATGATGGTATTCCAGATGAAAATAAAGGTCAGCGGCCAGAACGGGATGGCATCTAGCTGACCTCGCAGAGTCAGGGCAATGACCAGGCTGACCAGTACCATCCAACGCAAGGAAGCGGCAAACCAGTCAGCGACATAGGGAGTTTCAAATCGACGCATAGGGTAATGATACCCGAAAATGATTAAGGAAAACCCCGCTATTGCTTACAGAGCGTTTACTAACTCACACTTCATACCCCATAAGCTGTAAATATGAACCAAGTCTATCCCTAAGGATCGCTTGCTCCTCAGCAGGATAGGCCTCACGGAATCGCCCGATCTTGCCTTTGAAGAAATGAAGACCTTGCTGCCCCTCTGCCGCACCGGGACGATAATGATCGATTGCTTTCTGGACCTCATCCCTGCTGTCGTTTAATTTGAGGAATCCAACCAGACGCGCCACCTCGTTATCGTAATCAGTCAATAGATCTTCATAGCGGGCGATGAGCACATTCTTCTCCTTCATCCACTTCTCCCAGATATGGATGTACTCCATGATGAAATCAACGCTCTTCTGAAAATCTGCCAGGTGTGAGAAGGCATTTGGGCGTCCCTTTTTGATTGCCCGCTGACCATAATCATAGGCGGAGAGCATGGCATCACGCGGATCACGATAAATGTATGTGATATGCAACAAGCCCAGGCGTTGCAGGAGGCGTGACGCAGAGGTTGGTCCTGCATGGGCTTTGATCACGAACGTATTCCCCACCAGCGCGGGCAAAGCCACCAGTGCTAGTCTGCGTGCAGACAGAACGCCGATATTGCAATTGACTTCCGTTAATATGTTTTGCAAACGGTAGCGTTCACGAATATCGCGCGCCTCCGCACAACCTGTTGTTTTCATTAGCTCGTGGACAAGGTTGTAGTGCCAGCCTGAACCTGCGCGCGGCATCCCAACGGAAAGTACAATCATGATGGCTCCAATTGCTCAGCCGCCGTCCCCGGCGGCGTTTCCAGCGAGTAAGTAATTTTTTCCAGCCCCCCTTTGAATGCTGTCATCCCTGCAAGAATGCCGAAATTGATCCAGAGATTGGGTGTCGCAAACGAGTCCTGTGTAATGTTATATAACGCAATCGCAAACCATGAGAATATCCCAGCAATGCCAAGATAACGTCCAAAAGACGTTTTAGATTTTAAAGCATTGAGTGAATCACCCAGCACAAAAAACAGGAATGCGATAAATATAAAGAAGCCAATCAAACCCGTCTCTGCCAACAGACGCACATATAAATTTTTTGGATTCGGATACAAACGGTTCTCAGGGCTGAGCTGGCGCGCGATCTCAGGCACAGTCGTCAGTGCCCAATCGGGTAAATGATCGTAAATATAAAAACCACTCGCGCCGAGTCCCACGCCTGTGACCGGACTCTCTTCATAGGCACCCCAAGCGCCAAAGGTATAGGCTGCGCGTGCTCCCGCAGAATTTTCGATGACGAAGTCTGCAAGGTTTTCGGCTCGTGTGCTAAACAAGCGTGTAATATATCCTTTTTGACTCAGGAACAAACCTGCGCCTGCAAGTGCGCCAAGGAAGAGGACAATCACACCTACACGCAGGAGCCAATTGTTTCCACGTTGAAATCCTGAAACAAACCAATTCCATCCAACGTTCAATTCCGGGCGGCCAACCAAAAGAAATGTCAATACAGACGCGCCAACAACGGTGAGCAAACCGCCGCGTGAAAACGTCGCAAGCAACAGCAGTACCGCCAATCCCAACAGGATTATCTCCAGCCATTTAAAACGCGTGAGGCGCCATCGCGTCAGGAGCGATGCAAATAGCCAAGGCAAATACACGGTCGCGATTTGCCCTGCCAGCCACGCCGGTTCGTACGCCATTCCAGAGACCCGATTGGTCTTTACCAGTTCGCGCACGGAAAAGGCGCGCTGCCAGTGTGTGACCGTCACTTTCTTAAGCAGCGGGGTATAAAATGCAAGTGACTGCACGCCACTCCATAAAATATCCAATACAAAACCAGCTAGCAGCCATTTGAGAGAAAATCGTAAATCATCTTCATTACGATTCATCCACGCTGCCGCGACAAAAAAGGATAGGCCGATCACCAGCGTTGCCCAGGCACGGATGACACGCCCGAAATATTCCTGTCCGCGCAATGGAAGCGGGTCAAGCAGAATCCCAAGGCTGGTCGCTGTTAAAGCAATGAGCACAAACCCAAGAAGCGGGGTCAGTGCTCCGGCGCGTGGAATAGATGTTTTGCCCTGTGCAAGTTGAATGAATAAAAGTGGAAATAGTAACGCAATCGGATAAAGCGATAGCGGCCGAACATAAGTGGAATCTCCCAAAAACGGGAAATAACGAAAACTGGTAATAGGTAAAGTGAATAGTGCCGCGCCCCATAGAAAGCGCGTGATTTTAGCCACAGAAGTTTCGGACAACCTCAGGCGCAAAGAGTCTTTCATTCGGGCTTTTGCCTCTCTCCCAAATGGGAGCCCCATTTGGGTGCTTCGCGAAGGGGTGGGGTGAGCGAGAAAAACAAGACAAATAACGAACCGATCGCCAAAAAAACAATCGCGCCCACAAAGAGATATGTTCCCAGAGATATGCTGCGATCTCTGGGGGATTGCGCGACCTGTGTCTGCCTGGCTTCGATAAATGAATTGGGTCCGTCTGTCGTCCCTTTTCGAAAATGGACTTGCTCGGCAAATACTTTTGACCATGTAGAAGCGAGCGCTGCGGCGCGTTCCGGGTTTTTATCATCGGCATAGAAATGCCAACCGCCATCGGCAGGCTGGCTGAGAGTCAGCTTGCCGTTCCGCAATTCCTGAAGGGTGACATCTCTGTTTGCCTCAACCACCATCTCCATCACCATATCAGACCAGGCGATCTCCTCGAGCTTACGCGTCTCACGTTCGAGATAATAAAATTGTTGGCGATCTGTTTCCTGCGGCCAGGCCTGCTCAAGATTGAAATCCACAAGGACCGTTGCGTGAGCCCGATAAGGAGGCGGAGCGATGTAGTAAATCGCGGCGCCAATCAACGCGCCGACCAGCGCGCCAACTGACCAGAACCGCCAGGCTTTCAGCAATCGAACAAGATCATCAATGGAGGGAGGAGAAAATAGCCAATGCATCTTTTTATCTTTCCAACGACAGGAGTCGTTGGACTCCAGCATTCCAGACAGGTTTGAGCCGTCTAATTATATAGGATTTGCGAAAAACCATTTACATGGCGTGCAGAATCTTTGCATAGCAAACTTTACAGAGTGCCGCATAATTATCTAAACTGGACATGCGAAATCCAGCCTGCAATTTGCTCCAAAAGTTTAGTAAATTATGAGACAAGCGGTAGTGCCTAATTAGCGTAGCTGTGCGCCAAAGTCTGGCCCCACAGGGGTGCTACGCAAAGACTTTGGACTCCGATTAAGATGCTATAATTTTTCTTACTATCTATGAACTCACTTTCCAATCTCCCAAAAGTTTCCATCATCACGCCGTCTTACAATCAGGGTCAATTCCTGGAGGCTTCGATCCGTTCGGTCCTGGAACAAGACTATCCCAACATCGAATACATTGTTGTGGATGGCGGCTCAAAAGACCAAAGCGTGGAAGTCATCAAGAAATATCAAGATCGCCTAACTTGGTGGGTATCGGAGAAGGACAAGGGTCATGCGGACGCGCTGAATAAAGGCTTTTCGCGCGCGACAGGTGAAATACTCGCCTGGTTGAATTCCGATGACATTTATTTCCCAAACGCAGTTTCTGAAGCAGTCGCAATCTTGAAAAGTCATCCTGAAGTCGGAATGGTCTACGGTGACACAGATCTGATCGATGATGCTGGAGAAACTGTCGGTAAGTTCGGCTCAAAGCAGACGAGCTACCAGCAAATGCTGCGCGGTTCCGTGCACATTCCTCAAGCCACAACATTCTTTCGCGCAGACCTCTGGCGTCAGGTGGGTCCGCTCGACCTTTCCCTGTTTTTTAGTTTCGATTACGACCTTTGGGTACGTCTTGCGAAAGTGTCGCAATTGCTATATGTTCCCAAACGCTGGGCAAAATTCCGCATCCACGACGCTGGCAAAACCATCGTCAATGACGACCGCTGTTACCCGGACATGCTGCGGGTTCTGCAACGCGAAGGGGGAAGTTGGCTTTCCTGGCTGCGACTGAGAATGATTACGCGAAAGCTATTATATTCCTGGCTACCTTGGAAGTTTCGTCTCAGACTACGAAAACTCCTCACCTTCTAATTAACTGATGTTATGTACCGTCCCGAAGGTTCATACAGCTCGAGAATTTTTTTCAAGGAAACCTCACCTGCACTGCACCGAACGCAGTGCGGTGCAAGTGTCGGGACGTTCTATGCAAACTAAAAGGTATCTTCGACTACGCGCTCGCCTGATTTGCGCGCGTAGTATTGTCCCTCGATCCAGCGATAGGTATTGGTCAAGCCTTCCTTGAAGGGTGTAGACGGCTCCCAATCAAATACCTGCTTGATAAACGTATTATCACTATTGCGTCCTGCCACACCTCTTGGTGCGGTCAGATCGTATTTGCGGTTAAGCTTTACAGCGCCGATCTCTTCGGCAAGACCAACCAAATGATCCACAGAGATCAATTCACTCGAACCAAGATTAATGGGCGTGGCAACCAGCTCATCGCAATGGACGATCATATCAATTCCCCGCACGCAATCTTCAATATAAGTGAAGCTGCGCGTCTGCGTACCGTCGCCCCAAATCATAATTTCATTCGTTCCGCTATCCTTGGCTTGGATCACCTTACGGCAGATCGCAGCCGGGGCTTTTTCGCGCCCACCATCCCAGGTGCCATTCGGTCCATAGACGTTATGGAAACGCGCCATAAATGTTTTCATGTGCCTTTCCGCCCAATACTCCTGGCAGAGCATCTCAGCAAATAGTTTTTCCCAGCCATAGCCTCGTTCTGCCATCGCAGGAAATGCATCCGACTCTTTGAGAGCGCGCACGTTCGGATCCTGTTGCAACAGTGTATTGTAAACACAAGCGGAGGATGAGAAGAAGTAGCGGTTCACGCCTGCCTGATAGGAGGCTTCGAGCATGTGGGTGTTGATGAGCGAGGAACGCATACATTCCACCCGAAAGCGTTCGATGAACCCCATCCCACCCATATCGGCTGCCAAGTTATAAACTTCAACCGCACCTTCCACCGCGCGGACACAGGATTCGCTTTTACTTAAATCCAAACACAGATTCTCAACACCCGCAATGCGCTGATACCAGTTGCTCAATGGTTTCTTGTCTACGGCGCGGATACGGGTATAGCCCAAGTCATGGAAGTAACGTACCAGCGAACCGCCAATAAATCCGCCTGCTCCCGCGACGACGATAAGATCATCCTGTTTCAAATCACGATGAATGGAATTTGCTTTGTTGTTCATTGATTTTCAATCTCCTGTGCAATGCGTGTGGTGTCTACCACTCCGCATCTGAATAATAGTGTGCAGAAATTTCTTCTGTCATTTTATGGATACGGCCAATTTCTTCGACTGATAACCGTTTTTTCCAAACGTCAATATTTGCGCGGCTATCCAGTTTGAATCCATGGACCTTTTTGCGCGATAACTCAACCGGGTTTTCAGAACTGCTGGAGTTCAAAATTGTTTTTTCCACGCGCGGCGTAAATTCAAGGTCAAGCGATTGATACAGGTCGCGATATCCAGAGATCGGATCGCGGGAAAGGTCTTCGTGGCGAACGATAATGAAATCGGGATTCAGCTCGCGGGTCGCGTGGACCGAGCAGTAGATCATCTTCCAAAGCAGGGCCGCCTGCCCAATGACATCCTCTGATTTGATGGCTTGTATCTCATCTCGATAATGTTCCAAATGATCGCGCATCAACAGAGGCTGATCCAGCAAACCTTGAAAATCAAACAGCCAGTTGAGTCTTTTCAAGCTACTGGCAAACGCTGCGGGGTGACGAACGGTGATGACCACCTTTGCATTCAAATGTTTGGCAAACCAGGGCGTGGAAAACACCGCGAACGGATCCTTGAGCAAGGCACGCTGACCGCGCATCAAGCCATTGTAAAAGATCAGGAAGTCGCGCCCCATGCGTAAGAAATCTTTTCGGGAACGAAGCGAGCGGATCTCAGCCCAAAGGTGATAGTCAAACTCCAGCAGTTCCTGGAATGCCGGAAGATATTCATGCCCATTGTCTTCGCACACATATTGATACCAATGATTGACCTTGACTCGAAAAACGCCGGGACGATGCAACACATTCAAGGGCTCGCTGATATAGGCAGTCAGTGCATCGGCCGCGAGCATCTTTCCAACCCATGTTGTTCCACCGCGATGTGTGCCTGTGACCAGAATCGGTGTCAGTTCACTCATATTATTTGTCCTTCATAGGCACAGCCACAATCGAATCCACTCCGTAAAGCGCTGCCGCGCAACGGTTCAATCGAAAACCTGTGTGATCGCCTAAATCCTGCAATCGCTCCGAGGATAAAAATCGGACAACCAACTCTTTTTCACCTTCTGCTTTAAGTGCTTTGATTTCAGACTCACGCGAGTCCCATGCTGCAGCACGTTCTTGATACAAAGGGATTTCTCCAAAAAGTCGCCACGCAGTTCGGAATGGATAGAGCATCAGAATAATGAGTGCGAACGTCGCGAACCCAGGAAGAACCGCTGGGTGAGAAAGATTTGTTCTTAATTGTGAAGCCAGAGTGCCAAGCAGTACCCCTTCCATGATTAAGGCAACCGTCAGCAGAACTCTGCCAATAAAACGGGCGCGCGGAACTGGGTATGATTGACCATAGGCGCTCGGTGCAAAACCGGAGGCAATAAGAAGATAAGTCAACAACAATACAACGATCACAAGAATTCCAAGACGATTGCGCGTTTCCCTTGAAATATTCTGGGAAGAATAGGTATATTTTACATAGAAAAGCAGTGCTGGCACAGCTATAGAAATCAGCGTAGGCACAGGAAAAGCATGCCATGTATCAACGATAAAGTAAGACGGATAGTAAATGATTCTCGAAAGCAGTTCCGCGAAACCCGGAGGCGCAGTTTGCATTCGAAGCGAGTTGGCAGGGGCTACAGCCATGACAATCAATGCAGCTAATGCCCCTACCAGTGACCATGACAAAAGGATCAAAATAGGTCTGCGATAGCGAACGTCACTCCACCATAACGTGGCACCAACTGCCAAGCCAAGCATTGTGATCATCAGCGCGGTGGGAGGTTCTGATAGACCACCAATCACAAAAGGAATAAGTAAACATGCGGCTTGGACCCAAAGAGAGGGAGAGCGTTCTTGAACTTTTCTGATCTGCCTCAATAAAAACGTGCCAAAAAATGGAATAAACACCAGCGGCGCAAAATGAGAGGTCATGCCAGCACGCCAATATAATGTTTCATACAGATTGGGAGCTTGTGTGACCGAAAAATAGACAACCAAAAGAGACAGGCAGAAAACCATCCCACGGTTCCATTCCAATCGAAGCATTTCTACAGTTTCTTTTATGAACAGATACAAACCCCACGCAAACAGGGTCAACATCAAAGCAGGCAGGATCGCTACGTTATACCATCCAAAGAACTTGTCAGCGAGGCCGATAAAGATGATATTGGTATATCGGCTGGTTGAGACCATATAGCGCTGAACCATTGCGTTGATGAGATTTCCCTGCAAGAAAAAAGCAGAGAGGCAGTAGTCATCGCTCCCATAACGCGAGAATATTCCAAGATAGGCATACATAGCCAGGGCGATCAGTGTAGCAAAAATACCGAAAGAAAGAGCTATCCTGAGAAGCCTTTCTTCAGAAAATCTTTGTTGCATGCTATGAGGTAAATCTTTCATAGTCCCGTCAAAACTCAGGGTTTTACCGCCACCGCCACCAGGATCATACCCAACGCAGAACGCCCATCCAGTTCGCGCTGCAACTGGCGCTTTGCCCCTTCTGAAGAAATCAGGGATAGAAATGGACTCAGATTATAAATCGAGCCGGCATACTCTATCGTCAATCCCGATTCAACTAGCAGTTTTTTCAATGAAGAGGGATAAAAACGGCTGATATGCTGCTCGCCAGCCATCTTGGGAGCCATATTCAACCGGTCTACAGCCCATTCCATCAGGGGCCAGAAACTGCGATAGTTTGGCGTCGTGATCAGGAGTCGTCCACCGGGACAAAGCACGCGCGCTGCCTCTCGGATGGAAATTTGCGGCGCTTCGAGATGCTCGATTACTTCTGACATCAAAACACAATCAAAGCTTTCATCTTTCAACGGGAGAGATTCCCCAATCGCCTGCGTACAGGCAAATCCGCTTGGCGTTTCAGCACCTGAATTTGCTTCTTCCAAACGAGAGCGCACAAACGTCAGCGCCTGCATAGATAAATCCAGCGCGACCGGAAAACTTCCAGGCACGGTAGCCTGTAAAAGCAGGTTGCCTGCTCCACATCCGATCTCTAGCAGGCGCGAACCAGCCTCCAAGTGCGGGCGGATCAACTGATCAATCATCGTTAGTTTGCCGCGATGCCAGAAGCGCTGCATCGGATGCCCGGAATGCAGAGCCCGATACTGATAATCACCGGCGACGGAATGGTAATCAAAAGACAATCTGCGAATCTCCTAGTTGTACTTGCCCTGCAAATCGTTCCAGCGAACCATGAACAGATTCGCAAACATTTTGAATGAGTCAACCACCAAGCGAACTCGGCTGCGATGGCGGTGATCGATCATACGCACAGGGACAGGCTGAATCGTCAGCTTTAACTTGCGCGCTATGAAGAGCATCTCAACGTCAAAGCCAAACCCGTCAATGGTCAAGCGACGGAAAATTTCTTTTGCCGCAACTGACTTAAAACTTTTGAACCCGCACTGCGTATCTGGCAAGCCTGAGAATAATACAGCCTGTACCATCCACGAAAAAATCTGCCCAGAAGCATAGCGGACGATAGGCACACCTTTCACTTGTGAGCCAGGTAAAACTCGTGAGCCAATTGCAAGATCATAGCCATTTCGCAAAGCGTTCAAAAAGTCTTCGATGGCATAGAGTTCATAAGGCAGATCCGCATCGATGAAGATGATAAAACGTCCGCGGCTCTCCATCACGCCGCGCTGGATGGAGAATCCTTTACCCATGTTCTGCTCGTTAATGAATAAGTGCAGATTCACACCGTTGATTTTCTTCCAATCCTCAATGCACATGACAGTCTTATCCTGACTTCCATCATCCACAACGATGATCTCGTATTGCTCTGAGCGTGCTGATAGATATGTTTTCAAACCATCCAAAGTGCTTACGATCAGAGTCTCTTCATTGTAGGCGGGGATGACGATGGAAAGCTCAGGCGAGGTCATGATCCGTTTGTATCCGGCTGGGTTGAGCTCTTCAGATCAAAGATCAAATATCCATCACCCTGAAACGAAACAGGATAGGAGCTAACTAAACGTTCTTTAAGTTCTGGCTGTCGATTGAATTCATCGAAATCTGTCACAAGAAAATAGCGCATTTTTGAAGAATACTTGTTGAATAAGTCATCGAAAGAAAAAACTCCCCCACG
The DNA here is from genome assembly GCA_036394895.1 of Anaerolineales bacterium. GTDB lineage: Bacteria > Chloroflexota > Anaerolineae > Anaerolineales > Villigracilaceae > Defluviilinea. Next base: position 704 of record DASWEH010000534.1, on the reverse strand, counting down.
CATATTGGCATAACCTACATCTCCTGTGTAGGGCCAGGTGGAGGCTGTCCGCCAGCCCCAATATTGCAGGCGCGAACCATAATCCTGAGTCAAGGCGATGACGCGCGTCTGTTCATCAAATTGCTCGCCGATCTGTTCCCACATCGCAGCCTCAGGACGATAATCCACAGCTTTCATTTGATTGCGAACATCCCAGATAACAGAGAACAATCCATAGACCAGGATGAGGTACACAGCGCTCTTCATCCAACCCTGGGGAGACGTTTCCGTTAAACGCGCAAAAAACCAGTCCCCAAGCGGTGCCAGCGACAACCCCACGATGGGAATAAGTGGCAAATGATAATAGTCGTGCGTCGCGATGTGGTAATCAAAGAAAAGCCCAAACAGAATATAGGAACCCCACAGTCCAAATAAGAAAATCCGTAGATGCCTATCCTTTATAAGGAAGAATCCGAGCAAGCCGAGCATGATAAAAATCCCGCCTGCCGCCATGTTCGCTTTTGTTTCCCACTGGAGATAGTTATAGGGATTTAGTAGCAACGCAGGGACGAAACGTCCTTTGAACTGCGAAGCCAAGTCGCCCCGGATAAAAATCCCATACACCAGATACATCGATGCAGGCAACGCACCCATCAACGCGATGATCCACACCTGAACATTCCACAGTAAATCGCGCAATGTAAAACGTGATAGCGCCAATCCCA
>DASWEH010000533.1:0-4708 GCA_036394895.1 Anaerolineales bacterium | reverse complement strand
TTTGGTGTCTTTGTTCTTGGGTAAGCTGGGCGTAGGTTCTCATGGTGCTCCTTTGACTTGGCCGTCTGAGAAGCACTATCCTACTCCAGCTTACCTCTCAGCAACCTTCAAAGTTGCACTTGTGAGTTGAATCTACACAACCAAATATGAAACCTCTTGACTATTTGCCATCTATTCTCGATGAGAGGACAAGTGCGTTGGGCGTTCCAATTGATGATTCTATAGATAGTCCGGTGGATTGGAGTTATCTCGACGCAATCGAACGCCGCGAAATTGATGTAAGCAAATTTCCAAGGTGGGCGCGTGAATTTCTGGATGATATTGATGACCCCGAGCAACGCAAGTTCACTGAGGAAATGTTGTTAGAACAGTTCTCGAATAAATCTTTATATGATGATGCCTATTTTGAAGAAGAGGAAGATAGTGATAATGATGAATAGGAAGAAAGATGGCGCGTAGGATAAGCCATCTTTCTTCTTACCATTCACTTTTTACTTCTTATAAGCCGTGATTTTTGCACTGTAAACTGCTTTATACATATCGTCTCGTGAAATGGTTTTTAGTTCAATTGCGTCCCCCATATCGTTAATTGCAGAGTCGATCGTTTCTTTTTCGAAGAAGACAGGTGTGATGGAAATGTTTGTAAAGCCAACCGCTTCCATCATGCGAACATAAGCTTTTGCTTCGACCGCGCCTGCCACACATCCCGCCCAGGCACTCAGGCTTTGTTTGATCGAAGCGGGCAGAGGTCCATCCGTGACAATGTCAGAAACAGCGAATTTGCCGCCCGGCTTAAGAACACGGAATGCTTCAGTAAAGACTTTGGATTTATCGGGAGCCAGATTGATGACACAGTTCGAGATAATGACATCCACGGTGCTAGATTCGACAGGCAGATCTTCCAGATAGCCCTGACGAAATTCCACATTCTGGATGTTCAAGCGTTCCGCACTGGACCGGGCGCGCTCGATCATTTCGGGAGTCATATCCACGCCGATAGCATGCCCTGTCTCACCGACTTTCTTTGCGGCGAAGAAACAATCGAGGCCCGCGCCCGAGCCGAGGTCAAGGACAGTTTGCCCGGGCTGCAACGAGGCGAGCGTGACCGGATCGCCGCACCCATAGCTGATGGTGGATTCACCTTCGGGAAGCGTGCCAAGCAAATCTGCCGGGTAGAGACTGCTTTCGCTGCTGCAACAGCCTGAAGACGCTGAAGGTCCGCAACAGGAAGCGCTGCTCTTGATCCGTTCTGCATAATGCTTTTGGACAGTTTCGTGAATGGGGGTTGGGGTTTGAGTCATTTTTTCTCCTTTTTGAAATAGTTTGCGAATTGAAAATCAAAGAATAATCAGGTTGTAGATGAAACCTAGAAGAATAGATCCAAGCCAAAGCGTGCCAATGACAATGCCGATCACTCGCCAGCGCGCAATGGTGAGCGCGCCACCCAACGCACCGATGGATGTCCCTGCGCCCGTAATGAGAAAAGCCAGTGCTGCGCCTTGACTCATTCCACCTTCGAGCATGGCACGGACAAGCGGTAGTGAGGCTTCCGTGTTGATGTAGAAGGGAAGTCCAAGAGTAGCGGCGAGCGGAATACTGTATGCATGACCCGTGCCGAAGAGACTCGTAATCCATCCCGCAGGGATCAAGCCATTGAGCAGGTATCCAACAAAAGTGAATCCAAAGAAGAGGGGGAGTAAACGCTTGCTGATGTTATACGTCTCCTGCATGAATGCACGGAAAGTGACCGTTGGTTTCGCGGGTTCAACACTGGGTTGTGCGATGACGGGCAGTTCTACACGACTCGATGTGCATCCGCATTGCGCTGCTTTAGCAGCGGGTTCCCCAGCAGGTTGAGCGATAACAGGGTAACCGATCGGAGCAGGTCCGCCCATGATGCCGAGCGAAAAAGAAGGAGATTTTGGCGCTGCCATGCGAGCCTGATTTACCAGCCAGCCACGCGATTCGGCAAAACTGGCAATAGCCCCTCCCAGCAAACCAAGCAAAATGGATGAGACGAAGAAGGCGATGGCAAAGGGCCACCCGAACAATCCCGCGCTGTAAAATAATTCCTCAGGGAATGTAAGCGGCGACGATACCATAAAAGCCACGATGGGGGCCCACGGAATTGTAGATGCCATCATTCCCAGAATAACGGCGGTGGTTCCACATGAGCAGAACGGCGTAGCTACGGCAATCCCCGTGGACATAAGCACGCTGTTCTTGGTGTTGCGGCGTAGAAAACGCGCGATGGCATCCTGGTCAACATAAAGTTTCAGGGCCGCGCTGATGACAATACTGATCAGAAGCAGCCACCAGTTATGTGAAAATGTTTCCACCACTTTGCTGAATGTATATTGGAGTAGAGAGATGATGTCCATTCTATGATCCTTCAAGCTTTGATTTGACGCTTGTTTATTACCGGGTTTGCTTTGTATAGAAGATTGTCTATATATGGTTATAAAAAAATTTCTTACCAATAAGTTCTCTCTGTGGCGCCTTGGCACCACAGAGGTCTTGCCTTAGCAGCAGCCACCGCCACCGCAACAACCGCCCCCGCAGTCTTCACATCCACCGTCATTCAATACGATCAGTTCGTTCATGGCATTCACCTCCTTTCATATAGACGTTTGTCTATTGATTTAGGCAAAAAAATTGGAGAGCAGCGCGCGTCTACTCTCCAATCTTATTGGTTAATTACTTTTATCAGTTTCTCAGTGGTGCTGGTTTCAGGTGCGAACTTGATCATCAACTGTCCGCAACAGATCACGATATTTTCCTGATCGAGTGCGTAGAACGTCTGCTTGCCTTCCTCGCGAATGTTGACCAAACCCGCATCGCGCAGAATGGCGAGATGATGAGAGATGGTGGGTTGTGAAAACCCAACCTTCTCAACGATCTCATTCACAGATAACCAACAGCAGCAACACTCGCTCATGATCTTTTGGCGAGTCTCATCTGCAATGGCTTTGGCAAAAAGGACAGGATCGACTTTCATTGAAAGGCTCCATTGAATTCAGCGCGCAGAAATTCCTGTGTACCGAGAGGTCCAGTTAGCGATAAGGAAACTGGCTCACGATTTGAAACAATGTTCAAGGTAAATTTCAAGAATGGACAGCATAAGCGTTCATTCGAAACAAATTCAGCAATTTTGGAGATGAAATCCGTTTCATTTGGAAACGTGAATTCATAGCCATTTTCTACTTTCTGAACGCTTTGAACTGCTTGAATCAATTCAGTCGTGGTCTGAATGTGAGCTTCGCGTTCAGCAAGGGTAAATACATCCATATTACATACAAGAGGAGTTTCAGAGCTCATATAGATAAACTTCTATATGAGATTATATCGAAGTTTGTCTATTTGTCAAGATGCCGCAGGCGATTGACTTAAGCCGAAATCCATTCTATAACATTAGATATACAACCAAGGAGGCGGCATGAGCACTGATCCTATTCGGGCACTGATTCTTTCGGGCGGTGGGGGACGCGGTGCGTTCCATGCGGGGGTGTACAAGTATCTGATGAAGAACTATAAGGTAAATGTGGATTCGAGTCATGTCGGGGCGTGGGAACCGCAGATCATTGTGGGTACCTCCATCGGCGCAGTGAATGGCGCGGCAATCGCACAGGGTATGTCCGCTGATCAATTGGTGGAGGTGTGGAAGTCGCTCGAAGAAAAGGATATTCAGGGGTTACCTCCGGGGATGCGCGGCATCGCACGCTGGGCCGCGCGCGCCATCTTCAAAGAGGTAATGGATGAGAAATTACCACAGATCGAGCCGAAGGAAGCCACGTCTCCTATTCCCAAGGATTTTTGGCCGCCACTACCTCTCCTCCCGCGCTGGATCGCTGAACGATTGGTTGGTCGTTGGATCAATCTGCTGGATACGGGTCCTCTGCGCAAAACTCTTTTCAATCGTTTCGGTCTGGATGAAGAAAAGCTGGCTGCCAGTGAAAAGTCTTTACTCATCGCCGCTACCAAAGTGCGGACAGGCGAACGTGTGTTGTTCAGTAATCGGGAAGTAATGGACTATAAGCGTGGTGAGATGCGACAGGATGTTTATTCAGGAATTACCGCCGACCGAATCCTGGCTTCATGCTCGATCCCACTTGTTTATCCTTGGACGTTCGACCCGGGAACTGACTCTTTCTATTGGGACGGCGCCTTGGTGGCAAATACGCCTCTCGGTGCGGCCATTGACATGATGGGAGAAGATGCAAGTGTACCTGCAGAAGTGGTAGTGGTCATCATGACGCCGTGGTGGGAAAGCGGTGACCCAGTGCCTGAGAAGTCTGAAACAGAACCCCAATCGTTTGGCGATGCCATTACATGGATGCTCGATTGGATGCTGCTCTCCTCCTTTCGCGAGAACCTGAAAATGATCCGTGCCTTCAACGAAATGGCAGTCCGCGAACGGGAGGAAAGCAATCCTCCTTATCGTTATCGTCTCGTCATCCCGATCATCGTTTCCCCAATGGAGTTCATGCGAGCCGAACGGATCATTGATTACGATGGAGACGTTTCCGCCAGATTAATCGAGGAAGGCTACAAAGCCGCGAAACATGCCTTTGAGAAGGCGTTTCCAGATTCGCAAACCTGATTCGTCCGAGTTGGCTCGTTTCCTCGTCATCCCTTGAATCCCAAATTTCTTGCGATGATTCTGTCCACCATACGCTTTGGTAATAACATCTCAATGACACGGCTCAGA
>DASWEH010000532.1:0-5084 GCA_036394895.1 Anaerolineales bacterium | reverse complement strand
CTCAATCAAGCGATCGAAAATTGGGGGTACAGGCCGTTGGTTGTACAAAGTGATGCACCTGTGGATACCCAGGAGCAAGCTCACGCTCGCGAATATCGCAAGCTGATGAGTAAGTTTTGGCTTGCAGCAGCAATTTCGTTGCCCGTGATGCTGACCGCCTATTATCAATTTATACCGTTCTTGCGCAACCTGAGCATGGACACGTTACGCTGGCTGTGGGGTGCAACCGCGTTGCTCACATTGCCTGTGATGTTCTGGTCGGGTAGTGATTTCTTCACGGGAGCATGGGCTGCGTTCAAGCATCGTTCCGCAAATATGAATACGCTGATCGCGCTGGGCACGGCGGCAGCATGGTTGTATTCCACATTTGCAATTTTGTTTCCCGCGGCGTTCCCTGAAGGAACGTCTGAACCATTTTATGATGTCGTCTCCGTGGTCATTGCATTAGTGATTCTGGGACAAGCCCTGGAACTCCGCGCCAAAGGACAATCCGGTGCGGCAATCAAAAAGTTGCTCGGCTTACAAGCCAAGACGGCGCGTGTCATTCGAGATGACAAAGAGATTAACCTGCCTGTGGAGGAAGTCTTGGTCGGTGACGTGATTCAGGTTCGCCCAGGCGAGAAAGTGCCGGTTGATGGTGTGATTGTCGAGGGCAATTCTTCCGTAGATGAATCGATGTTGACCGGTGAGTCATTGCCCGTTTCCAAGAAAAAAGGGGATGAGGTTATTGGCGTGACCATCAATAAAACAGGTGCTTTCAAGTTCCGCGCGACCAAAGTGGGTAAAGACACGGCTCTCGCCCAGATCGTCAAAATGGTGCAGGATGCCCAGAATTCCAAGGCACCCATTGCAAGACTCGCCGATACGATTTCTGGTTATTTCGTGCCCATTGTTATGATCCTCGCCATCTGGACGTTCGTGATCTGGTTCGTTGTCGGCCCGCAGCCGCAACTGATCTACGCGCTGGTGACAAGTGTTACTGTGTTGATCATTGCCTGTCCGTGTGCATTGGGTCTGGCTACTCCCATGAGCCTGATGGTTGGAATCGGTAAAGGGGCAGAACACGGCATTTTGATCCGCTCGGGTGAAGCGCTGCAAACCGCGCGGGCCTTGAACACAGTTGTATTGGATAAGACAGGCACGATCACCAAGGGCAAACCGGAATTGACAGATGTAGTCCTCACTGCGCAATCCTCCGTAGACGAGAATACACTACTGAAACTGGCAGCATCCGTGGAAAAAGTGAGCGAGCATCCTTTGGCACAAGCAATCGTAGAAGGCGCACAAGCGCGCTCACTGGATTTGCAGGATGTAAAGGATTTCGAAGCCATTCCGGGACATGGTGTTTCAGCTATCGTTGACGGCAAGAACATTTTGATTGGCAACCTAAAGTTGATGAACCGTGAGAAGATTGCCTTGGGATCTCTCGAAGAAAAATCCAAGGCACTTGCGGATGATGGCAAGACACCCATGTTTATTGCGCTGGACGGAAAAGCCGCAGGGATTGTGGCGGTGGCAGACACAGTGAAAGAAGATTCTGCTGAAGCAATCAAAGCCTTACAAAATTTAGGCATCGAAGTCGTGATGATCACGGGAGACAACCACCGCACGGCCGAAGCGATTGCCCGAAAGGTTGGTATCACGCGAGTGTTAGCTGAAGTGCTGCCCGAAGATAAAGCTAGCAATGTGCATCAGTTACAAGCGGAAGGCAAGAAGGTTGCAATGGTCGGCGATGGCATCAATGATGCTCCTGCGCTGGCACAGGCGGACATTGGCCTCGCGATTGGCACGGGCACAGATGTGGCCATCGAGGCATCTGACATCACTCTAATCAAAGGCAGCCTCAAAGGCGTCGTCACCGCCATCGAGGTCAGCCGGGCAACAATGAAGAATATTTACCAGAACTTGGTTGGCGCATTTTTTTACAACACGTTGGGCATTCCTGTTGCGATGGGCATACTGTTCCCCCTCTTTGGCATCTTACTCAGCCCGTTGATCGCAGGTGCAGCTATGGCATTTTCCTCCGTTACTGTTGTCGGCAACGCCAACCGCCTGCGCGGCTTCAAACCTCTATTCAGCGCTAGGTAACATGAGTCCTCGTTATATTCCCGCCCTTAGTTTCCGCTGGCTCACGCCGCTCTATGATCCTTTGCTCAAATGGGTCATGCATGAGGAAACCTTCAAGCGGAAACTCATTCAGGAAGCAAATATTCAGCCTAATATGAGAGTACTGGATCTTGGTTGCGGAACGGGAACTCTGACAATTATGCTCAAGCAAAGCATTCCTCAAGCTACGATCATAGGGCTAGATGGTGATAACGATGTACTCGCCACTGCGCGCTCAAAAGCAAACCAAGCTGGCGTGAACATCCAATGGGACCAAGGTCTTGCTTATGATCTTCCTTACCCGAGCGCCTCATTTGACCGAGTGGTCAGCAGCTTGGTGATCCACCATCTCGTCAGTGCGGATAAGGTACGAACGTTTCAAGAAATTCACCGTGTCTTGCGTCCGGGTGGCGAGTTTCATCTGGTTGATTTCGGGCCACCCCACAATTACTACGAGCGCGCTCTCGCGCTATTTGATAGGTGGCTCGAAGAAGCCGAAGACAATGCGATGGGCCGTCTGCCTGGCATGATGCAGTCTGCTGGTCTGCAACAAGTTCAAGAGACATTCCATCTTACGACAATTTTCGGCTCGCTATCTATGCTGCGGGCCGTCAAAGGAGTTTAACGTGACTACTCTACAAATCATTGTGATCCTATCTGGAGTCATATTAACAGTACTGATCGCTTGGTATTTCTGGTTTGCTCCCAAAGCCCAGACACGCGCTGCTGTGAGTGAATCCGGCGCGCAAGAAGTTGCCATTACAGTAAAGGGTGGATATACGCCCGATGTGATCGTAGTCCAGAAGGGCCGTCCCGTGCGGCTTACGTTCACGCGGCAAGAGAGCGCCGCTTGTTCCGAACAGGTGCTGTTTCCGGATTTCAATAAAAATGCACTATTACCAGAGGGGCAACAGGTAATTCTAGAATTTACACCTGATCAACCTGGCGAATATGGATTTCAATGCCAGATGGGCATGCTGCGTGGCAAACTGATCGTGGAATAACTTGTCTCCTAGCACACTTCTCGTGTGACAGAATGGCGAATTAGGGTGGGAAATAGGCGAGACTCTTTGGATGAGAAAGTGACATTAGATATAGGCTAAATAGCCTATATCTAACCTAGCCATTCCACGCTGGTTGGGATGTACTACAGCATTTATCATTCAGCCCGTAAGAAAATAATTACAGACAAATCATGTCATATTTCACCAAAGAGCATGGCATTCGGCACTGTTTTGACTACTGTTCTATTGCTATGATGAGCAGCACCTGAGCCTGCCATGACGAGAATGAGGCCGGTGATGGGGCGTTTGCTGACGAAATAGCCATGCAGGCAAAACCTCCATACAATCCATGTTGGATGCCAGTCCCGCGTTATTGCAAGGCAAGATTATTCGCGGCGGAATGGGAACCGGTATGCCCATGTGGGGTTCGATTTTTACAGAGCAACAAATCTGGAATCTGATCGCGTATTTGTATTCGTTCCAGTTTGAATATGAGAAGTAAGGAGGCTGGATGGCCAACAATAAAAAGAGCAATAATAAAAGGTTCAGCAAGCAACAGCAAAGAAAGCAATTCCCCTGGCTGCTGGTGCTGTTAGGCGCTGGCTTGTTACTACTGGCCGGAATCCTATTTGCGAATCGAAGCGGTGGGGATGGCGGTGGTATACCTGCTCTCAGCGTTGATCAAAACCAGATTGATTATGGTTACGTGAAGTTCGGCGAGAACCGCCAGTTCACTCTCAAGGTTACCAACACAGGGGACGGCAACCTGCGGTTCAAGGAAAAACCGTACGTTGAAGTGCTGGAGGGGTGCTGACCTCCTGACTTAACCATCGGTTCGATGGGACTCAAGCCCGGTGAAAGCACTACAATTGAATCGAGTGTGTTCATGATGCACCCTGGGATGGATGGAAAGCACGACTATGCCGTCCATCTGAAGACCAATGATCCAACCAACCCCAATCTCATCGTTCATGTGATGTCGGATTGGGGACCATAGGGAATTAAGCAAAATGAAATGACGGCGAAGAAATTTCTCCGCCATTTCATTTAACCATCAAGCTTGTGTTGTTGCGCACTATTTGGGATTGCACCTCAAACGAATTTAGATTGCTGAAGTAAATGCTCATTTACTAAAGTAGATAACTAAGGCGGCACTTCTAATTTTCATGCTCGTGGGTTGGAGACAGTTTTGTGAACTGCACAAAGTTGTCTCTTTTTATCTTCTGAAGCTAAACAGACACGTGCTAAGCCGAAAAGATGTATTTACCAGTCAGAGCACACAATGATGCCGCGCATTGACTGGCGAAATGGCTCAACGATACCCGCAGCAGACTTTGCCCCGCTTCACCCAGCTTGCAGAGGTTCAAGTTCTCTTTTATGACCAACGAATGGTGTGCACGACCTGTCTCGCGTTTGGGTAATTCAAAATACTCAATTTTGCGGTGTCCAATCCAAAGAGGAACAAAACCATGAGGTCTACGATATGGCATCTATTTCTTATTTAGCTCGCTCCGGACCTCATGGTTCGTTTTATGGGCAAGCCGTGAGGTCTATGATCCTAGCTGGAACAGATGAATTTAAGATCTCACGGATAAGAGCCTTGAGGTCCGCAGTTTTAAGCCACCTGATTCACAGCCTATTTAAGTCCACACGGCTAGCCCAAAAGGCTAGCCATGTGGACTCTAGTCGGGGTGCCGAGATTTGAACTCGGGACCTCACGGACCCGAACCACTTTCAGAATTTTCGAACTGTAGACCTCATGGGTTGGTGATTTTTCATAGCCGTGAGGTCACACTTTTCGGGGAGCCGTGTGGACTACAATGAGCTCTAAACGATCTTCTGTTGGGTCGAAAATTGATTTCCGAGTACGTCAATATTACCACTTTTTGAAATTTGACGTTCTATTGCACATATTACTGGATCTCAAGAAACGTTGTCAAGCATTTCCTTCCATAGCGAACTCAATCCTAAGCG
>DASWEH010000531.1:0-3337 GCA_036394895.1 Anaerolineales bacterium | reverse complement strand
AAGTCATTGATCAACTTGCCGCGGCCGGTTTGCCTATCAAAGCAGATCGTGAACAAGCCTGGCGGGATTTCTCCGGCTGGCGCGTCAATTATGACCGTGCGTTGATCCTTTTATGCGGTCTCGTCATGGCGCCTCAGGCATCCTGGTCTAGTGACCGCGCGCCACAATTTAAATTACCACCCCTAATGATTTTAAAAAAACACAAGCTTGTTTTCCATGAGGAGAAACCATGACTGTGATCACGCTCATGACGGATTTTGGGATCAAAGATGGCAATGTAGGTGTCATGAAGGGAGTGATCTGGGGGATTTGTCCGACGGCGCAGATTTCAGATTTGAGCCACGTCATTCAAGCACAAAACATTCGTGAGGCCGGATATATTCTGGCGCGCTCTGTTCCTTACTTCCCAAAAGGATCGATCCATGTGGTCGTCGTTGATCCCGGCGTAGGGACCAAACGCCGCCCGATGACTGCGCACATTGGCGATTGGTTCTATGTGGGACCCGATAATGGAACGATCACAGTGTGGCTCGAACGTGCACGTGAAGAGAATTGGCAAACTGAATTTGTTGAATTGGACCGCACTCAATACTGGCTGCCAAATATCAGTCATGTGTTTCATGGAAGGGATATCTTTTCGCCTGCCGCAGCCCATCTGGCAAATGGAGTGCTTTTGAGTGAGCTGGGTTCATCTTTTCGTGACCCAGTCCTTCTTGAACTTCCCAAACCCGAAAAGACAGAGAATGGCTGGCGGGGCGAAGTCATTCATATTGATCATTTTGGCAATGTCTCCACGAATATACGTCTTGAAACTCTTGGGGATGCCATAGAAAAGAAGGAAAACATAAACGTTCGTCTGAATGGAATCGAGATCAAAGGGATGGTCAATACATTTGGCGAACGGTCTGCGGGGGAGTTGGTTGCTTTGATCGGCAGTACAGCATATTTGGGAATCGCGGTCGTCAACGGCAACGCGCAGCAGCGGTTGAGCACGAAAGTCGGTGATACAGTCGACGTGGTATATAAGTGAGGAAACAGTGCTTGCTAAAGCACGTTCACCTGCACTGCAACGAACGCACGATTTGCTTAGCAAATCGGGTGCACACCTGCCCTGGCGGGCGGTGCCAGGGAGTATCGCAGCGCGATGGGGAATATGTTATATAATGTGCCCGACCTCAACACTTCAGGAACCTATGATGCCCGACTCCCCTTTGGTAATTGAAAATCTATCCTTCCGTTATCGCGACCGGCAAGGCGCCGCGATCCACAACATCTCATTTGAGGCAAAAGCTGGGGAAGTCCTGCTCGTTGCGGGTGCGAGCGGCTGTGGAAAAACCACATTGATCCGCTGTATTAATGGTCTAATCCCGCGCTCCTACAAGGGTGAAATGAGCGGACGCGTATTGGTCTTAGGGGAGGAAGTTAAAGATTGGCCCCTATCCCGGATTTCCCAAAAAATTGGGACTGTCCTGCAAGATCCTGAGCGGCAAATCCTGGGGACAAAAGTTCTGAACGAGGTCGCGTTTGGTTTGGAAAATTTAGGCTTGCCGCGTCAGGAGATTTACGAACGTGTGCAAGCGTCCTTGGATATATTGGAAATTTCGCACTTGAGTGACCGGGATACGTTTACTCTTTCAGGCGGAGAAAAACAAAAGGTAGCTCTGGCTGGCGTGGTCGCCATGCGGCCTTCTATCCTCCTGCTGGATGAGCCTCTTGCTAGCCTGGACCCTGCCAGCGCATGGGATTCATTGAATACGATCCGCCTGTTGGCAAATCAAGGCATGACAGTTCTTCTCGTGGAGCATCGGATTGAGGATGTGCTTCGTATCCAACCCGAACGAGTGATGTTTATGAGCGAAGGAGAAATCCGTTACTTAGGGAATCTTTCGGGGTTATCTAAGGTGGTGAACTATCGAGAAATGAAATTGCCGGCGGAAGATATCGTCGCGCGTGCCAAAGAGGATCCTGCTCCTGCGAAGCTAACTCTGCTTCCCAGCGCAGCTGGCGTATCAGACGCCAGCCTGAGGACGAATGCACTGGTTAAGTTTGAGGATGTGGCGTTTGGCTATGATTCTGACCGTGAAGTTCTGCACGGAATCAACCTCGAGATCAAGCGCGGAGACATCATTGCAGTGCTCGGCGCGAATGGTGCAGGCAAGACCACGTTTGTGAAACATGCCATTGGTTTGCTAAAGCCAAAATCTGGACGTGTCTTTGTGAACGGACAGGATACGCGCCAGTTAAGTGTGGCTGAGATTGCACGCACCCTTGGTTATGTTTTTCAAAGCCCGAGCCACATGTTGTTTGCCCCAACGGTGCGTGAGGAGCTATCCTTTGGACCACAGAATCTAAAGCATTCAAAGGAAGACATTGAACAGGAGGTGAAAGAGGCGTTACGGATTGTGAACCTTTCTGACAAAGAGCAAGACCCACCGCTGGCGCTTTCATTCGGCCAGCAGAAGCGTGTAAGCATTGCGGCGATCCTTGCCATGCGTTCCCATATTCTGGTGATGGACGAGCCAACCGCCGGGCAGGATTATCAGAACTACATGAACTTCATGGATTCGATTCTGCAGTTGCCCGGCTTTGAAGCGATTCTGTTTATTACACACGATGTGGACCTGGCAGTCATTTTTGCAAATCGTGTGTTGATCATCAATGATGGGCAGCTGATTGCCGATGGCAAGCCGCAGGATGTCTTACACGACTTCGACCGACTCAAAGCCAACCGCCTCATTCCCACCTCGCTGCTGGCACTCAATCTCAAGCGACTCAGCACGACGGGCGGTTTCATGAGAGCTGAAGCGTTGGCGCATGTATGATAAAGGAGAAGAAGATAAACAAGTCACTTACAAATGTCGCAATTTCCCTGGGTGTCATTCTCGTATTCTTTGCTATAGTGATGTTCGTGCTCGGCAGAGGAGAAGCCCAGGAAGGGGCGCTCTTTAATTTCTCAGTGGATCAGGCAACGGTTGTTTTACGCTTCGTGTTTGTGATCATTGGCCTGTTGATTGCCTTTGCCGTTTACTATGCCACGCGAGAAAACGCAATCTGGGAAGTGGGGACTCGCCAGGTCGTATGGATGGCAATCGGTGCTGCACTTTATGCGGTGTTTTCCTGGTTGTTCAATGGCACTGTTTTCTTTGTCCCGTCCATCAGTCAAGTGGCTTTGCGCCCGGCGATCGCGATCCCGATGTTCTTTGGTTATGCTTTTGGTCCAGTCGTTGGTTTCTTTACCGGTGCAGTTGGCAATATGTTCGGGGATGCACTCACCGGGTTTGGCCTTTCCCCTCAGTGGAGCATTGGGAATGGACTGATCGGGTTTGTCTCCGGTCTG
>DASWEH010000530.1:0-5214 GCA_036394895.1 Anaerolineales bacterium | reverse complement strand
ATTATGTAGAGAGTAAAGAAAACTCTTCTCGTCTTATCATCTACTCAAATCAATTTTAGGAGAAGAGAAAATGAAAAGAATTCCCCAGTTTTTTAGCATTATTTTGATCGTGCTTTTAGCAAGTGCCTGTAGTAGTCCCACACCTATAGCGACTCAGGCACCTGTTCAGCCTGCTGCTACCGAAGCTCCCTCTGAGTCCACCGCAACAGAGCCTCCGGCTCAATCCGGGGCAACCGAAGCGCCAGCCGCCTCTGGCAACCAGGTGAATATCACATTGGCAGACAATACCATTGATGCTTCGACGACAACATTTCAGGTTGGTGTTCCCTATACATTTGTGATCACAAACTCAGGACGCCATGCTCATAACTTCAATATCAATCCGCCGGTTTCGGTGGCAGGAAGCTTGGAGGAAGCATTGAATAGCGCGTTATTGACTGTTCCTCAGGAACAACTGAGCGTAGGTCAGACTGCGACGGTAGATTTCACTTTCCCCGATTCTGCGGCAGGCCAATTATTGGAATTTTCCTGTTTGATCAGGAAACATTATGAAGATGGAATGAAGGTAGACATTACAGTGACAAAGTGATGATATAAGAAATAAAGAAGGTCACCTCTCGAGGTGACCTTCTTTACTTTTCACTTTTACTCTTTACGCCATATGATTGATGATCGCATCCGCAAATTCAGAGCATTTCACCTCAGCGGCGCCGTCCATCAAACGGGCGAAGTCATACGTGACTGTCTTCGCCGCGACCGCGCCTTCCATGCCCTTGACGATCAAATCCGAGACTTCGGTCCAGCCCATGTAGCGGAACATCATTTCCCCAGAGAGAATGACTGAACCGGGATTGACTTTATCCAGGTCCGCGTATTTTGGCGCCGTCCCGTGAGTCGCTTCGAAGATGGCATGACCAGTCACATAGTTAATGTTCGCGCCCGGCGCGATGCCGATCCCACCCACCTGTGCGGCGAGCGCATCGGAGAGATAATCACCGTTGAGATTCAATGTAGCAATTACGTCATAGTCACGCGGACGAATGAGTGTGAATTGTAGGCTGACGTCTGCGATGGAGTCCTTGATCAATAACATGGACTTCCACTTGCCATCGCCATGGGTATCCCACAACTTCAAGGCCTCCTCCACTTCGGCTTGGATCTCACCCTGTTGTTTGGGTGACATCATGTCGAAGCCCGGATCGATCATCTTAGCGTTGTCTTCTATTGAAAGATTTGGATTCTTTTCTTTATTGCCGAGTATCCAGGACTCGCGTTCGGTAACAATACTATTGCGGAACTCGCGTTTCGCCACCGCGTAACCCCAATCCTTGAATGCGCCTTCGGTGAACTTCATGATGTTGCCCTTATGGACGAAGTTCACGCTCTTGCGTTTGTTCTGTAATGCCCATGCAATCGCGGCGCGGACGAGTCGCTCCGTACCTTCCACTGAAACAGGCTTGATGCCAATGCCTGCTGTATCAGGAAAGCGCATCTTGGCATATTCCTTCGGAAATGCCTCATTGAACAACTCTTTAAATTTCTTGTTCTCTTCTGTGCCATATTGGAACTCGATACCAGTGTAAATATCCTCGGTGTTTTCGCGGAAGATGATCATGTCCACATATTCAGGGTGCTTCACAGGAGAAGGCACACCTTTGTAATAGCGCACAGGGCGTTGACAGACATACAGGTCCAGCAGTTTGCGGAGGGCCACGTTCAATGAGCGGATACCGCCTCCGATCGGAGTCGTGAGCGGACCTTTGATCCCCACCAAAAATTCTCTGAACGCTTCGGTTGTTTCGTCAGGAAGCCAGCTTTGGAACATCTTGTAAGACTTCTCACCCGCGTACACTTCCATCCAATGGACTTTGCGTTGGCCGCCGTAGGCTTTCTCCACTGCCGCGTCAAACACTCGCACCGAGGCGCGCCAGATGTCGCGGCCTGTGCCGTCACCTTCAACAAAAGGGATGATTGGGTTATCAGGAACTTCCAGTTTTCCGTCTTCGATGGAAATCTTTGCCCCACTCTCGGGGACCTTGACGTTTTTGTATGCCATGCGTGTCTCCTTGCGATTTGATGCGCGGGATTATAACATCCGCAGTTTGGATGTTCCGAGTGATGATTGTCACAAGAATATTTAGTTGATAAACTCTTTTAACACATAGAAATGAGTGGAGTATCCAATTGCCGCCCTCTGCCACTCTGAATTTATGATTATTTCCCCTTTGACATTAAACTAGATTTATTTGGCTCTGTCTTCTAATTCGTCGAATTCATGCTGCTTGCCATTGACCCACATGAAAAATATTGCGACGAATCCTGCCAGAACCATTGAGACCATTGTATCCATTAATTTGACTCCGCTTTGGAATAGTGAGACTTTTTTCGAGGCTTCTAAAGCATTTTGTTTCAACGGGAGGGATGAAATTCTGGTGTTCATATAGATAAGTATACTCTGAAAAGGTTAACATCCGAAGAAGATTTAGTTAACATTTTTGACAGTATTTTGTCATCTTTTTGTGATGGGATGCATGCCCTTGACAAAGTTCTGGCTCTGCGTAGAATCACGCCGACATGACCAACCGTTTCTTTCGGGACCCGAGAACTGCTACCGTCCAATTAACGTTTCCTTTCCCGATTTATTAAGAGAGCCGCCATCGGCTCTCTTTTTTTATCTGCGTTGCACTCGCGCTGAGCGGACAGTGGATGTTCGTCCCGCTTGCAGACGAAGCGCTTAAAGAACCTAAACTATGATTAGACTCCCAGGCTTAATTGACCCTCATGTCCACGTGCGCGAACCTGGACAAATCCACAAGGAAGATTGGGATTCTGCCACCCAGGCTGCCCTGGCGGGCGGCGTGACCATGATCCTGGCGATGCCCAATACCAAACCGCCGATCTTCGATGCTTCCACGCTCGACCTTGCACTCGATGCTGCCAAACAAAAGGCGCGCTGCGACTACGCCCAATTCCTCGGCGCGGGACCCGACAACGCGGACATTCTTCCAGAGCTCGCCTCGAAAGCCGCGGGCTTGAAAATGTATCTCGACTCAACCTTCGGCGAACTCCGCCTCGACGACATGACTCTCTGGATGCCGCATTTTGAAAAATTTCCAAAAGAGTATCCCATCGTGCTGCACTCCGAATCCCGAACTATGGCGGCAGGGATTCTTTTTGCTGCGATCTATGATAGACCCGTTCATATCGCGCACATTTCACTGAAAGAGGAAGTGTTACTCATCAAAACTGCCAAGGAAAAGGGAATAAAAGTAACTTGCGAAGTTTGTCCCCATCATTTATTCTTATCGAAAGATGATATTCCAGCGATCTCTCATGGACATCCAGGTCGCGCTGAAGTCAGACCCCGGCTTGCAACAAAAGAAGATGTGGATTCGTTGTGGACAAACATGGATGTCATCGATTGCTTCGCCACAGATCACGCGCCACACACCCTGGAAGAAAAAGACTCCGATAACCCTCCGCCGGGATTTCCTGGCTTGGAAACGTTATTGCCCCTTCTTTTGACAGCTGTTGACGTTGGACGCTTGACCTTAGACGATTTGATTCAAAAATCAGTTATTAATCCAAGAAAAATTTTCAATCTCCCCGAGCAGCCCGAAACCTGGGTCGAAGTGGACGAGAATGCAGAATATGAAATCCATGCCGCGGATCAATTTACCCGTTGCGGATGGACTCCCTTTGAAGGCTGGAAGGTTAAGGGCAAAGTGAGAAAAGTTGTTTTGCGTGGTAAAACTGTATTTGAAGATGAAAGGATTTTGGTTGAACAGGGTTATGGAAAGAATATAAGGCAATAAATATATGTTCACATTCACATTTGCAGGTGATGAATCAGGGGATGTGAGTTTCAATTTTGCGAAAGGCGCATCCCGATATTTTGTTGTTACAGTAATTGCCACCCAAAAGCCTGAAGAATTGCGCGGACTTCTTGAACGGCTTCGCAAAGATTCCAAATTGCCTGAAAGATACGAATTTGGTTATCACAGACTTTCATCCGAGCAACTACGAAAGAGAGTATTCTCTACCTTAGCAAGCTCAGACTTTGACATTGGGGCAATCCTTGTGGACAAAAGTGCATTAGCAGAAGCTTTTAAAGCCATGTCGGGCCTGGATTTTTATTTGTACTTTGTTTCAGAATTAATCCATCAAATTCCAAGGCAAAAACGTGAAGGTGGGACTTTGATATTAGACGAATTTGATTATCCTGACCAAACAAAAGATGAGTTAAGGCGTATTATGAAAGCACGAAATATCAATCATAGATTTAGGCGTATCTCGACTCGTCGTTCGCAAAGCGAACCACCAATCCAAATTGCGGACTTAATTGCAGGAGCAATTTGGCGGCGTGACACACATAATGACAGTGGTGCCTTTGATGTAATTGAACAAAAAATCAGGAAACTGATTGAATATGGTTAAAGCCAACCTGCCTCGCTATCCCGATCCATCACGTATAGATGGGGGCAGGCCGCCACAATCGGCGACTTTTCGCGAGGCAGGAAAGTCTTGCGACTTTTATACTTTTATCATAGTCATTTTTGGTGATGCCGTCAAGCACAGAATTAAAAGAAAGTAGGAAAAATGGAAAATTTCACAGATGTAAAACTTGAGATATTTGTTCCTAAGGAATATGCGTTGAAAATCCGCGATGAACTGGCAAAGATCGGGGTCGGGCGGGTGGGAAATTACGATCATTGTCTTGCGATCTCTCCCGTCCAGGGATATTACCGACCCTTGCCGGGCGCCGAGCCCTTTGAGGGAAAAATTGAAAAGATCAGTGAGACCGCAGAGCACAAGATCGAAGTCAATTGCAAACGCGAACTGGTTAACGAAGCCGTAAAGGTGATAAGAAAAATTCACCCGTATGAAGAACCATTGGTCAATGTTATCCCCCTTGCGAATCATCTCTTCGATATGAAGAGTATGTCGGGGCAATGAAGGTAAATTTCAGTTTCGTCATTCAAGCGTTGCTGGCGGCCTTGTTCTTCGGCGCAAGCGCTCCCATTTCAAAACTATTGTTGGGAGACGTATCACCTGTTCTGATGGCTGCATTTTTATATCTTGGAAGCGGGACTGGGATTTCACTCATCAAGCTGTATCAACGACTGACATCGAATCAAAAAGAGGCGGGCATCAAATCTCCAGACGTGATATGGCTGGCAGGCGCGATCATCTCAGGCGGCATCCTCGCGCCGA
>DASWEH010000529.1:0-4093 GCA_036394895.1 Anaerolineales bacterium | reverse complement strand
GTGGAGTCTACGCGCGTGTCAAGGATTCGGTTACATGGGGCTTGAACGTCCGCTCGAGTATTGATACGTCGAGCATGGCAAACGTGGTTGCATCTGTTCCAACGGGGACACAGCTACTCCTGCTGGAATCGGATGGAGCCTCCAGAATCGGCGCGATCAACCAGTGGGTACGTGTCCGCACGCCGCAGGGACAGGAAGGATTCGCCGCCGCGTGGTATCTGGAAAAGGTCACAGAGGGGACTCCCGCGCCGGTGCCTGTGGTGGAACCAATTCCAGTTCCAATAAGTGAGCCGCCCGTGTCTACGCCTGAAATCCCATCCACACCTTCCTCCACAACGACACCGAGTACGCCGACCACGACGGAGTCGCCAAAGGAAGACAAAGATAAACTCATCGTGATCGTCTCCAGTGCAGTAGGCACCAGCGGATTGCGTTTACGTAAGACCGCCTCGAAGGGGGGCGCGTTAGTTGCCATTCTCAACGCCGGCACGCGCTTGACTGTGCTCGAACAAGCGAAAAAGGCAAAAGCCAAGGTCGGCAAAGTCAATCAATGGCTGTACGTGCGTGGACCCAATAATCAGCGCGGCTACGTGGGTGCGGAATATGTGATGCTCGCGTAGCATCGTTCCTGTATCAAGCGTGTTACAGAGTGCCGCATAATTAAGTAAACTTGATTCTTGAATTTCAACGTACAAATCCACTTAAAAAGTTTACTTATTTATGAGACAAGCGGTAAAATGCAATAATTGCCGCTAGTTTCACGCATAACATGCGTGAGTTGAATTTGTACACGAATGGATAGTTTGAAATTCAAATATAGAGTTAAGTAACGCATGCTTGACATGCGTGCGGCACTATGTAGCAAAACAAGCAGCGATGAAGGCAAGTTGAAGCGAGGAGCAGAGAATGAACAGCGACTTGAGAATCTTATCTGAACAAATGCAAGCAGACGTGCCTGTGACCGTGTTACGCCTACGCGGCTGGCTGGATGCACAAAGCGAAGGACAATTGCTTGAAGCTGCACGTAATTCCTACGATGGCGGGGCGCGTTATCTTCTCATTGACATGAGCGAACTCGATACACTGACTAGCGCGGGCATGCGTGCACTTCAAAAGTGCTTTCAGATCTTCACGCCGAAAGAGGATCAGTTCAAAGTGGCACATTTGAAGTTGTGCAACGCGCCCCCGCAAATTTATAACGTGCTTGGGATCACTGGTTTTTTGCAAAACATTCCCATGTATGAAAGCATGGAAGCGGCTCTGCAATCCTTTGGCAAGGAATGACCACGCTTTGAGAGCCGGGAACGACGGCATAATTGTGATGGGATCAGCTCCTCGAACTCGAGGAGCTCTTTTATTACTGCCTATCCGCAAATGGACCCATCAATTTTGTAAACCGCTTGCAAAGTTAATATTTGTATGGACGGCTACAATTACGGAGTACCGCCTGCATGTTTACCATGCGTCTCTATAAGGAGCCGGGCGGTAACGCGAAAACTTTGGCAGGCAATGCACATTCATATTCATCCATACGCGGTTTTTTCGCTTTTTTCTGCACTCATTTCTTTCATTGCATCACTCATCGCCTGGCGACGTTCTGCGCCAGGCTCTTTGATGTTAAGTCTGTTGATGCTCTCCATGGCAATCTGGTCGGGATTTTATTCCACGCGCTGGATGGATATTGCGCTGGGAGCTAAAGCCTTTTGGTTCAACCTCATGTTTATTGGTGTGGCCTCACTTCCGACGTTGTTCCTTCTGTTTGTTCTCGCATTTACCCACAATAACACCTGGCTGACGAGACGGAATCTATTCCTGCTCTCCATTCATCCCGTCACGCTTGTACTATTGCAATGGACGAATTCCTACCATCATCTTTTATATCTATCTCTGAAAACGGTCCAGGTGAACAATTTTATGGCGATGGAGTACATTCGTGGACCGTTGTACTCTGTAAGCGTAATGTATTCGTATGCGATCATTGGAATTGCTCTGTTCCTGTTGGGTCAGGGCGCGTTGTATTTGGGTCCGCTTTACCAGAATCAATATCGGCTGATCATTATTGGTTCTATCCTTCCGTGGGCAGGCAATATTTATAGCGAAAACTATTTCGATATCTTGCATGGTTTGGACCTTGCTCCGCTTATGTTTGGCTTATCAGCAATTATTTTTGCTTTTTCCGTTCTGCGCGCCAACTTCTTAGATCTGATTCCTATCGCGCGTAGTCATCTGATCGAAAATATGAGTGATGGCATCCTTGTGCTCGACGCTCAGCATCGTATTGTGGATATCAATCCCGCCATGGAAAACTTCATTGAAGAAAAAGCTTCATTTTATATGGGAAAAAACGCTTTTGATGTCTTTCAACCCTGGATGGAAAAAACAGATCTTCCTCTGGATGGAGTGGTGACGCGTACCGAATTAAAAGTTCCAAAGGACCCATCTCGTTACCTCGATTTGCGCGTGACCCCGTTGTATGATAAGCGCCAGCTTCTGAATGGACGATTAATGGTTTTTCGCGACGTGACAGAACGAAAGCATGTCGAAAAGAGATTGCGTTATGTCAATGACCGGCTGCAGACACAATTGATCGAAATCGGTTTATTGCAAAGCAAATTACGTGAACAGGCTATCCGTGATTCGCTAACCAATCTTTTCAACCGGCGTTATCTCGAAGAGACGCTGGAGCGTGAGCTTGCTCGCGCCGCGCGCGAAGATTATCCTGTTTGCGTCATTATGATCGATCTCGACCATTTCAAACGAGTCAACGACACCTATGGGCATGAAGCGGGTGACGAAGTTCTCAAGGCACTTGCAACTACTCTCTCTGAGCAATGCCGGCGCGGTGATTTTGCCTGTCGGTATGGCGGCGAGGAATTTGTGGTCGTCATGCCAAATCTCAACACTGATACGGCTTATGAGCGTGCAGAGAATATACGCCAATCTCTTAATTCGCTCCAGGTTCCCTATGGACACTATCATCTAACCACAACCATTTCCATGGGGATTGCCTGCTTTCCGATCAACGGCGATACGCGCGAATCGATCCTGCGCGCGGCAGACCAGGCAATGTATGGCGCCAAGGAAGCGGGACGCGATCATATCCTTTCGTATGACGAGTTCCAGGTGCTGCAGGAAGCGTTGGAAGATTGACCTCTTTCAATAGATCCTTTATAGAAGTTTTTTGCCACCCATCAGAGCAGGTATGTGGCTAGGGTAAATTGGGGAAAATAAATTCTTACGAATTTCTGAACACATATAGCAATTCATATCTCATTAGGGTATCATTTAAATAAATTATGACTGAGAACCTTATCTTGATTGTAGAGGATGAAAGTAGTATCGCTGAAGTGGTCAGTCTATACCTGAAGCGCGCCGGCTATAACGTGCAAATCGCCTCGGATGGCAGACAGGCCATGAACAGCTTCGAAAGGCGCAAGCCGGACCTAGTGATCCTCGACCTGATGCTTCCTGAAGTGGACGGTCTCTCGCTTACTCGCTGGCTGCGTGACCGTTCCAATGTGCCGATCATTATGGTGACCGCGCGTCGCTCAGAAGTTGATCGTATCACCGGACTCGAAATGGGTGCGGACGATTATGTGGTCAAGCCCTTCAGCCCGCAGGAATTGGTGAGCCGCGTCCGGGCCGTGCTGCGCCGTTTGGGTCGCGAACAGCAGGAGGCTGAGCCTGATCATTATTTATCCTTCGATGAACTGACCATCAATCCCCGCAGTCGAGTCGTCACGGTTAAAGATATGCCAGTTGACCTGACCGCCAAAGAATTTGACATGTTATATCTCTTGGCGCGGCATCCCAAACAGGTCTTTACGCGCGAACAACTGCTCGATCGCATTTGGGGTGGCGCACAATACATCGACCCCGGCACGGTGACCGTTCATGTACGCCGCTTGCGCGAGAAGATCGAACTGGACCCTTCCCAGCCGTCACGCTTGTTGACCGTCTGGGGTGTTGGTTATAAGTTCGAACCATAAAGGAATCCAAAGTCTGGAGACTTTGGAGTTTCAACGACAGGAGTCGTTGACTCCAAACTCTTTATGAAACTATCTCTTTCCCGCCTTCCTATGCTTACCCGCTT
>DASWEH010000528.1:0-3364 GCA_036394895.1 Anaerolineales bacterium | reverse complement strand
AATAGAGGCATTATTTAAGATGATGCCTCCACCTCGAGCTTGCATAAAGGGCACTAACTCTCTGGAAAGGCGAACGGCAGCCATTACATGCAAGTCCCAATAGTATTGCCACTTTTCATCCGAGGCTTCCATAATCGTTTCTTCGCTGCCTGTACCAGCATTATTAATAAGGATGTCTATTCCCTGGAATTCCTTTTGTACTTCATTGACAAAACGATGGATATCTTGTTCCTTGCTTAGATCTGCTTGAATACCAATTGCCCGTACGCCGTTCTGATTCTGAATGGACTGGGCAATGGTTTTCACTCGCTCTTCTTGCCTGGCGCACAAGACTAGATGGACACCTTCCCTTGCCAAGCCTTGGGCGATCGCCAACCCGATTCCGACGCTCCCTCCGGTCACAACTGCAACTTTATCTCGTAAATTTAGATCCATTGTCGTCGCTCCTTTTTACATTGCCATAATAGTTCGCATGTTTGTCAGCTGATACATATCATAGCATTAAGACAATTCGTAATTGCTCAAGTAGAAGGTAGAGAGTACCTAAGATAGAGGTGAAATGAGGTGAGAGGAATATTTTGGAAAGAGACATTTTGCCAATTGTCTATGGTTGTAAGGAAATGCTTGACAGTGTTTCTTGAAATATATTCCGAAGCAGGTAGGCGAGTGTAGGCAACCGAAGTGATTTCCATTCCTCATAAACGCACTTCAAAATTTTGTTCTACTATAATTATTTCCTTTTGTGCTCATGCAAGCAGCCCATCGTTGAGGAGTGGATCTCACCTTTTGGCTTTTCAGTTTCTGGTTCTGATTCTGGTTCGCCTTTCTTGCGTTTTCTGCCACGTGAAAGGCTTATCTCGAACCGATGCCCCAAACGAGCAATGGAAACACCATCCGATTTCCAGCCGTCTTGCGAATTAAGCTCGGCAAGTAATCGGAGTGATTCGGCTCCATGCAGAACTTCTATTTTTTTGTCGATGGAATTCCAGACGATTAATCCCTGTTCCTGCCAAGTGGGAATTTGACGTGATTCGAGCCAATCGGGACATCCCTCTGGTTTTTGCCCTTTGCGAAGGCGTTGGTAATTCGGATATTCATTAAACCGCAGACCCCAAGTTATCTCTGTCATAGGGTTCATCCTAATGAGAAGTTTTGGTGTGGACTGTGTAGTTAGCAATTCTACCTGTTCCGGGCGAGAAACGACCTGATCGATTTCCCTCTACATCGTTCTGAAAAAACGGCCCCTGGTTTTTGCAAGCTTAGCTTACTCCAGAGGCCTGTACATCCATGCTAAATTCAGAGGGTTTCCCCTCGGAGGAGAAGTATCCTGGCTAGTTATCGAAGATGATATAAGCTGTCTGCGCCCTTTCTTAGTGTGTCTACGAATTGAAAGAGCACGTCATACTCTGGTTTCGGACGTATAGTTACTAGTCGATTCTGTTCGAAATCGTATCTTATGTCCTGGAAAACAATTTTTACCAACTCCTGTTGCTCTTCAAGCGTTGCACTTTGCCAAGCCCCCGCAATTTCAATTAATGAGTCGGCAGCTTTTGAAATGTCAGTGGGTTCAACCTACTCTAGCACCTTGAGCTTTGCCTGCATACTTTCGATTTCGCGCCAGAAAACAAACTCTTCGCCTTCATATAATCCGTGTTTGTATCCTTCGCGCATTCTGCGTATTTCGGCTTTGAGACGAAGGCTTTCACGTTCATTCTCTTCGGTCATATTGTCGTGTTTCAACATGTCCTGAACAGCAGCTTGCCAACCCGCAGGAAACTTCAAATCACGAATCAAATTTCCGATGAGTGACTCGACCTCTTCTGCTCGCACGCCTCTGCCATCATAGTCACATTCCATCCCTGAAAAACGCGAAGATTCACGGCAATATCGCCAGCCATTTCGCTGACTTTGTGCTCGCATGCGTCGGCCACAATGTGCGCAGTAGATTATTCCGCTCAAGAGATAGACGCGTCTGGTGATTTGATTTCTATCCGCCGCGCTTCTTCGCTGAGACCGTACCTTTTCACAGGCCTCGAAAAGTTCCTCACTGATCAAAGGCTCATGCCGCCCTTTGACCATTTCGCCTGTGCCGCGATATTTCTTGCCCTTTACCAATACACCACGGTATCGGACGTATCCCATGTAAAACGGATTCTGGAGGAGATCCCGCACACCATCTTTTGTAAAGCGCCCTCCTCGAAATGTTTTGTGTCCACGAGCATTAATCCAGTTAGCTATTCAATAGGTCATGCATAATAGACCAGCCGATCTTCGGAAACATTCGTTGGACAACGGAGCGCAACGCCTCCCAATGATTTGATGGTCCAGGGACGTAGTCCGTAAATTTGTATCGCCGGGCTACGCGTATCGGAAAACACGACGAGTGAGGTTCCTTTGTCCCGCCATTCCCAGCGGACGGTTTCAAAAAGATATTGAGCCGCTTTGAGTTGGCCCGGTGCAAACCATATGCGGCTTAGATTTAGCTCACGTATGATTCCATCGGCAGGAACGGCCTTCAGAAATTTGTTCATGATTTCCAATGTCTTTGGGACATGGGTAATGATTAATTTTCGCAAGCGACAATTCTCACTGAGACCTAGCCCTGCCAAAATATTATTGGATCGATCAGTGACTACAAAGTAATGATGAAACGGTGTTTCAAAAGGAGTTTCCGCACACCAATGCGCCAGACGTTCCGCTGTTTCAGGAGTGTATAGATTGTAGTTTTTGTAAAACTGATTTTGTTGCACCGCGACCGCGTCAAACTTGGATGCTTCTATCGCGCGCACGATGAATTCATTCATTTGTGTCGGAGGGGCAGCGCGTAACTTCATGGGAATGATCATGAGGCGATCGGGTAGAAATTGCTTGTACCATTTCTTGGCGGTCAACTCCGATCCGATGTTATTTTTCTGAATCATCGCAAAGGTGACACCATCCTCCCCAAAGCGTTGATAGGCATATTCTTCACGCCACTTTGCCAACTGGGCAGCAACTCCCCGGCGGCGGAAATCGGGATGCACCACCAGTGTGTTGAGCAGTGCATACGGACGGACAGTGTCTTGCCATTGACATTGACCAAAGCGAAGCAGGCCACTGCCGATGAGACCCTCGTATTCCGATGTTTCTGCGACGACCCCAACGCTATTGGGATGCGCACTCATGACGGCTGTATAAGGATCGATCTCGAAATGCAAGGCGGCATGAATGGCACCGGTATCAGGACTATTGGTAATCAATGTTCCATACGCTGCGCTGTCTTCCGGTGTGAGTTGACGAAGACGGAATAGGGATGAATTTTTCATATTTGCCTCCATTATGCGCTTTCTTCTAATAATGCATATTCAATGGCTTGATCCATCGA
>DASWEH010000527.1:0-5861 GCA_036394895.1 Anaerolineales bacterium | reverse complement strand
TGTTATGGCGCTTTACAACAGATGAACGGTTCAAACCGGTTTACGCAGGCTGGCTGGGCGCAGCGCTCATGGCTTTCCCCGCATTGTTGTTGCGCTTGCTCGGTCCGAACAACGATCAATTCGGTTCCGGTTTACAAATTTTGATCTGCATCGTCGCGGCGGTAATCGTTACAAGAGTCCGGAAAACAAAAATCGATTGGAGAGCAAACAACATTTCGCTGGCATTTTTGCTGGCTGCATTCGGTGCCGGACCTTTTGCAATTTTTGGCGCGTTTGGCGCTTTGACAGACACGATACTTAGTTTGCTGGCTGGCTTATCGTTTGGCTGGCTTGCAGTGTTGTTGATGGACTCCACCACCGAGAATCATTTTCTCGACGCGTTTGGAATTGGCGCGGTGCTGGCGTTGCTTGGCTCCGCAGTTGGTTATGACGGCGCGCAATTAATTCTGCTTGCCATCCTTCCGTCCTTCGCGTTTGCCATTTCAGCACTCATGCCTTCGCGAGCGGCATCTATGATTCTCACGGGCTTGCTGGCTGCGGCGGGCTTGATCTTCTTCGATCCTACCGAACTGACCATTGTATTGGGCGATATCTTTGGGGTTGCTCTAAAGGCAGTTGGTTTCGCGGTCGGCTTAGGTTTAGGGGTGGGACTTGTCGCATTGATCATTCGATCCATAACGGGAGCAGGCAAAGGGCCGGGTGTGATGCGAGCTTTAGGTTGGGTGGGAGCGGTTGCGGCATGGGCTCTGGTCATTATCCTATTCTTCGCAGATGGCAATCACGGCTTTTATGGCGATCGTCTCTTCGTGATTTTGAAAGATCAGGCGGATCTTTCGAGCGTAAGACAAATCAAAGATATTGATGAACGACGGACTGCTGCCTATCAAATGCTCACGCAAAAAGCAAATGAAAAGCAGGCAGGATTGCGAAATACGTTTGATAACTTTGGGGTGGAATACACGCCCTATTATCTCGTCAACGCGCTGGAAGTACGCGGTGGGACTCTTGTCCGTCTCTATTTGTCGGCACGCCCAGAAGTGGACCGAGTCATTCCCAGCCCGCGCCTGCGTCCTGCTGCCCCAGGCGGAGCCCTGGCTGCAAGCGGGGGACAATCCGCACCAACCGGGGTGCAGTGGAATGTATCCATGATCGGCGCTGACAAAGTGTGGAGTGAATTTGGCGTGCGCGGCGAAGGGATTGTGGTGGGGCAATCTGACAGCGGTGCGGATGTGAATCATCCCGAATTGCACGACAGTTATCGCGGCAATACCGAAGGCGATAACTACAACTGGTTCGACCCATGGAATGGCAAGGCATCCCCTTATGATGATGGCGGGCATGGAACGCATACGCTTGGAACAATCGTCGGACAGAACGGGATTGGCATTGCACCTGGTGCGACGTGGTTTGCCTGTGCAAATTTGAATCGTAATCTCGGTAATCCTGCGTTATATCTTGACTGTATGCAGTTCATGCTGGCACCCTTCCCGCAGGGTGGCGATCCGCTTAAAGATGGCGACCCGACACGCGCTGCGGATGTGCTGAACAATTCATGGGGATGCCCTGAACTCGAAGGTTGTGACCCGAACGCCCTGCTCGCTGCAGCCAATCATTTACGCGACGCCGGTATCTTTGTTGCCGTTTCCACCGGCAATGATGGACCAAATTGCGGCACGGTCAACGCACCATTATCGTTATATGATTCAGTCTTTTCTGTTGGCGCGATCGACCAATCTGGAAATATTGCTTTTTTCAGCAGCCGCGGTCCTGTGACCGCCGATGGTTCAGGACGTATCAAACCGGATATCGCCGCGCCGGGCGTGGATGTTTTCTCCTCTGTGCCAGGAGGCGGTTATGCTGCAGAGAGCGGCACCTCCATGGCTGGTCCCCATGTGGTCGGCGCGGTGGCGTTGCTTTGGTCTGCGGAGCCAAGTTTGATCGGTGATATTGATCGTACAGAACAACTCCTGATCCAAAGCGCGGATCCCTACACCGGCGATAGATCGGTTGGTTGTTTCCAGGGAGATATCCCAAATGACGCCTATGGTTATGGGATTTTGGATGTGTATCAGGCGGTCAAAGAGGCGCTAGGAAAGTAGTGGCAATTATTTCGCGTTTATGCGGCTTTGTTCAGACACTCTTTCAATCGAAGAATTCCTTCCCGGATTTCTCCTTCCTCATAATGGACAAAGCAGAGCCGAATCTGGTTTTTCAATCCATCTCTACTGGAGAAAAGGGTGCCCGGGCGAAAATCTACTTTGAAAATTTGAGCACTTTTACGAAGTTCTTTTGCATCTGTCTTTTCAGGTAAACGGAGCCAGAAAAAGTATCCACCATGTGGAACAATGTATTCAATGTCTGGCAATTGTTCCTGTAAGGCTGAGTTCATGACATGCAGCCGCGAGCGATAAATATTAATCAATTTCTTGATGTTGTTATCCAATCCCCCTGATTCAATAACCCCGCGGGTGATTGCAGATGTGAATGGATTGAGTCCTCCGCTGCTATCCAGCAAGCCGCAGGTCTTGAATCGTTCGATCTTTTCAGAGTGGGCTTGCAGCCATCCAATCCGCAGACCGGGTGCAAGGATTTTCGAGAATGAACCAAGCGAGATCACGTTTTCCGCGTCTATGTAGGCAGCGAAGGATTTCGGCGGCGTTGGAGCGTAGCTCGTGTAATTCAATAGGTGATACACCTCATCCGCCACAATGATAAAGTCGTATTCTTTCGCTAATTGCACGATTCGTTCCCGTTGTTCCTGCGGCATGGTCGTACCTGTGGGGTTCTGGAAGGTTGGGATAAGATAAAGAAACTTCGGACGGAATTCAGCCAGTTTCTCTTCGAGTGACTCGATGACAAGTCCGCTTTCATCGGTATCAATCGACAAGACATTCAACTGGTGGTCTGCAAAAATCCTAAGTGCTAGAAAATAGGTTGGCTCTTCTACAAAGATTGTATCCCCCGCTTTGGTAAAGAGCGTGCAGATCACGTCCAATGCGTTTGAAATACCGTTCGTGACGAAGATGCTTTCAGGACTGACTTCAAAACCATAGCCTTTGGTTAGAAAGTTTGCGAGCGCAAGACGGAAATGTCCATCTCCTTGTTCAGCACCATATTGCAGAAAGGAATTGTCGGCCTGTGACAACCGCGCCTGTGCTGCCTCGCGTATTAAGTCCAGGGGAAGAAGTGATAGCGACGGGTCGCCGAGACCGAGATCAATCACATCTGATGGGACTTGGTTTTGGATGGTGGAAAGGGGTGTGGTCATGAAGGAAAGTATAATCGCATCATGCCCTCCAAATTCGATCCGAAGAAGCATCATCGCCGTTCCATTCGCCTGCCGAATTATGATTATTCCCAGCCCGGCGCGTATTTCGTGACGGTTGTAGCGTGGCATAGAGAATGTCTGTTTGGGACGGTGGTGAATGGAGAGATGAGGTTGAACAGGTTCGGGTTGGTCGCGAAACAACAATGGGAAAAATTACCTGAACGATTTCCGAATATCGAGTTAGGTGCGTATGTGGTTATGCCGAATCATGCGCATGGGATTATTGTAATTATGGTTGGTAGGGGCACGGCGGAGAATCTGAACAGTTATGACGGTGAAGCGTCCCGCCGTGCCCCTACGCATGAACAATTCCAAAAACCTGTAAAAGGCTCGATTCCCACAGTCATCCGTTCGTATAAATCTGCGGTCTCGTATCGAATCAATTTAATGCGTGGAACGCAAGCTGTTCCCATCTGGCAACGCAATTATTATGAGCATGTCATCCGAAACGAAAAGGATTTGCAAAACAAAACGGATTACATCGAAGCCAATCCGATGCTGTGGGATGAGGATGATGAAAACCCGGTGAAACCCACGTAGGGTATAGACCCATCCCATCACATCAATGCATTTGTTATAATCTCTATTAACTCAGTTCAGGAGAGAGTTCATGCCCAAAACAAAGGGTACTGTTTCTGTTGCGCTTCCCCTCGAGAAAGAAGAGATCATCAAGGATTATCGCCTGGCGTATCAAAGCAGGCAGGCAAGTCTAATCGGCAGACGTGAAGTATTAAGCGGTAAAGCAAAATTCGGGATTTTTGGCGATGGCAAGGAGCTTGCCAATATTGCCATTGCGCGCGCCTTCCAAAAAGGCGACTGGCGCTCAGGATATTATCGTGACCAGACCTGGATGTTCATGTTGGGGGTGATGAATATCCAGGAATTTTTTGCCCAGCTTTATGCCCATGCGGATGTAAACCACGAATCGAACACAGGCGGGCGTTCCATGAACGCGCATTTTGCCAGCCGCTATATCAACCCGGATGGTTCATGGAGGAATCAAACCGAATCCTATAACACCTCTGCAGATGTCTCCCCCACAGGCACGCAGATGCCGCGCACGGTGGGGCTTGCGTATGCATCTGTCCTTTATCGAGGACTTGAAGAGCTCCAGCAGTTCAATCAATTCTCGAAGAACGGGAATGAAGTCATATTTGCAAGCATTGGCAATGCGTCTACGGCGGAAGGCATGTTCTGGGAGTCGATCAATGCGATTGGTGTTTTGCAGGCTCCTGCGGTCATCACGGTCTATGATGATGGGTATGGCATTTCGGTCCCCAATCAATTTCAGATGGTCAAGGAAAGTATTCATGCCATCCTGCAGGGATTTCAGCGGGACCCCTGTCTCGAAGAAGATTGCGAACGCGGTTATGACCTCTATCAGGTGCGCGGCTGGGATTATCCTGCATTGCTCGAAACCTATGCAACTGCGGCTGAGATCGCGCGGCAGTATCACATCCCTGCGCTGGTGCATGTCACTGAAGTGACCCAGCCTCAAGGGCACTCTACATCTGGAAGCCATGAACGATACAAGACTCCTGAGCGTCTCAAGTTCGAGGAGGAATATGACTGCGTCCGCAAGCTGCGCGAGTGGATCATTGAGAACCATATCGCTACAGAACCTGAGCTGGTCGCTGTTGAAAAAGAGGATTACGCGGCTGTAGAAGGAATCCGTAAACTCGCCTGGGAGAACTATCTGGCTCCGATCCTTGAAGAGCGTGGACAGGTAATGGATATGCTCGACGAGATCGCGGGGAGTTCGAGTCACGCCTCAGAGTTGGAGCGAATCAAGGAGCGGCTGGCAGCCCTGCCTGCACCATTGAGGCGGGATGTTCATAGCGCCGCGCATGAAGCTCTGAGAGTCTTGCGCGACGAAGCGAATCCATCTAAGCAGGTTTTAATCCAATGGAAAAATGAACAGGATGCGATCAATGTAGAACGTTATGGCTCGCATTTGCACAGCGGAAAGGCGATTGCAGTGAAAGAAGTGAAGCCTGTCTACTCCGTCTCATCGCCGACAGTGATGGGCTTTGAAGTGATGAATGCTGCCTTCGATTCCATTTTGGAGCGCGACCCGCGCGTGATCGCCTTCGGTGAGGATGTGGGTTTTCTCGGGGATGTGAATCAGGGCTTCAAGGGGATGCAGGAAAAATATGGCGAGCTGCGTGTCACCGATACAGGTATCCGTGAAGCGACGATTTTAGGTCAGGCGATTGGCATGGCGATGCGGGGCTTGAGGCCAATTTGCGAGATTCAATATCTTGATTATTTATTGTATGCATTGCAAATTTTGTCTGATGATCTCGCCAATCTGCATTGGCGCACGGTAGGTGGACAATCTGCTCCTGTGATCATCCGTACGCGCGGTCATCGCCTGGAAGGGATCTGGCATGCAGGTTCCCCTATGGCGGGAATCATTCACCTGGTGCGCGGGGTGAATGTGCTCGTGCCGCGTGACATGACCCGTGCCGCGGGTTTCTATAACACATTATTGAAAACAGATGAACCTGCGTTGATCATTGAAGTATTGAAT
>DASWEH010000526.1:0-6049 GCA_036394895.1 Anaerolineales bacterium | reverse complement strand
ACATAATAATAACGTGGTGGCAAGTTATAATGCGCTGCGCGCTGCAGCAGAAGTGGGAATCAAACGAGTGTGTCAGGCTTCGAGTGTAAACGCAACCGG
Source organism: Anaerolineales bacterium (assembly GCA_036394895.1). GTDB lineage: Bacteria > Chloroflexota > Anaerolineae > Anaerolineales > Villigracilaceae > Defluviilinea. The sequence continues at coordinate 5,950 of DASWEH010000526.1, read as the reverse complement.
GCTCGCCTATAGCCGCTGGCCGCGCTTCGATTATTTTCCCTTGGATGAGGAACATCCAACCTATAATGAGGATCCTTACAGCCTTTCCAAATGGATTTGTGAAGAGCAAGCCAATTCGTTTGCGCGGCGCTATGAGCAGATGATCATAGCCAGCATGCGATTCCATGGGGTGATGCCGGAACGTCCCACTGCGGCGCAAGCCCAAGGGCATCTTCAAACCGATGTGGCTGTCAAGAGTCTTTGGGCATATACCCGTTCAGAAGCTGCTTCCCGTGCCTGTCTGCTTTCACTCACTGCGGAATACACGGGACACGAGGTGTTTTACATTGCCGCTCCGGACACTATTGCCGATACTCCTTCCCTTGAACTTAAACAAAAATTCTTTCCAGATGTGCCACTGCGCAGCGATCTAAGTGGTCACAGAGGCTTTTTTGATTGCAGCAAGGCGGAGCGCTTGCTCGGCTGGAAACATGACTTATAGGAGAAACCAATGCAATATCGAACTTTCGGAAGGACGGGATGGCAAGTCAGCGAGATTGGTTATGGCATGTGGGGCCTGGCTGGCTGGACTGGCTCAGATGATGATGAGTCATTAAAGTCACTATACCGCGCCGTTGAGCTTGACTGTAATTTCTTTGATACCGCCTGGGCATATGGGCGCGGGCATAGTGAGAAGCTATTGGGTCAGTTGGTGAGTGCGTATCCCGATAAAAAATTATACGTGGCGAGCAAGATTCCACCAAAGAACTTCAAATGGCCGGCGGAACCCGAGTATGCACTGGATGATTGCTATCCTCCCGACCATATCCGCCAGTACGTGGAGAGCAGTTTACAAAACCTGGGATTGAGTCAATTGGATTTGATCCAGTTCCATACCTGGGACGACTCCTGGGCGGAAGATCAACGCTGGCAACGGATGTTGGATGACCTGAAGCGGGAAGGCCTGATTTTGGCAGCCGGCATCAGCATTGATCGCTGGGAACCTGCAAATGCCATCCAAGCTCTACACACCGGTGCGATAGATGCCGTTCAGGTGATTTACAACATCTTCGATCAAAATCCAGAAGATGAACTATTTCCAGTGTGCCGGGAATTGAATATCGGTGTGATTGCCCGTGTGCCGTTTGATGAAGGCACTCTCACCGGGACCTTGACCCTCGCTAGCAAATGGCCCGAAGGCGACTGGCGTAACACATACTTCGTACCAGAAAACCTCAAGGCGAGTGTGGAGCACGCAGAAGCACTTCGCCCATTGGTTCCATCCAGCATGACCATGCCTGAAATGGCATTGCGTTTCATTCTGGCTAATCCCGATGTCAGCACCATCATTCCGGGAATGCGGAAACTCAAGAATACCGAAATGAACATTGCCACCAGTGACGCAGGTGGCTTATCGCCTGATCTGATCCAAAAGTTGCGAGTTCATCGCTGGGACCGAAAACCAACGACGTGGTCGCAATAACAAATCAATATTGGAGTTCATGACATGCACATTCAACCGTCCAAAGAAGATTTGATCCACCTGACTAAACTCAATCCTTTTGACCGTTTTCCCGATGGGCGACCGCAGGTGCCGGAGGATTTTCTCGAGCGCATGAAACTGGTGACCATAGAGGAAGCCTGGGCTGTTTTGAAAAATCACGGCTATCATCGTCAGTTCGAGGGCGGGTTTATGCAGACCCATCCAGGTACGATTCTTGTCGGTCGCGCGCTAACTGCGTCTTTCCTACCGCACCGACCTGATTACCATGATTCTATTCAAGAAGCAGGAACCGCGGACGGACGCGGAAAGATCGGCGGACAGAATTCGTGGATCATCGAGTCCCTTCAACTTCATGATGTAATGGTCGTAGACCTGCGCGGCAAAATTGAAAATGGTACGATCGTAGGCGATAATCTCGGCACTGCTGTGCGCACCCGCACCCGCGCTGGGCTGGTTGTGGATGGTGCGATCCGCGATCTTCCGGGGCTTGTCACACTCAAAGATGTAAATTTTTTCATGCGTGATGTTCATCCTACGGCGATCGCGGACGAAACCTTGGAAGGTATCAACGTGCCTGTCCGCATCGGTAGTGTGACCGTGCTTCCCGGTGACGTGGTACTGGGTACGCCAACTGGTGTCATTTTCATCCCCCCGCATCTTGTTCAGGAGGTTGTGGAGACGAGTGAAGCTATTCGTGTGCGCGATGAATTTGGGAAGATGCGTTTGGATGAAGGCAAATACACCAGCGGTGAAATTGATGTGTCACCCTGGCGTGAGGATATTGAAGCAGATTTCGTTGCGTGGCGAAAGACAAATAGCAAATGAGTAAACGACCCGAGGATCATGTAAATCAATATTCACGTCCGAGCGACTTAAAAATCACGGATGTGCGCACTGCGACAGTAGGCTGGCATGGATGGCGCTTTCCTCTTATCCGCATTGATACGAATCAAGGCTTGAGCGGATACGGAGAAGTACGGGATGGCGCGAGCAAGACCTTTGCGCTTATGCTGAAGAGCCGGTTGCTTGGCGAGAATCCATGTAACGTGGACAAAGTCTTTCGCAAGATAAAACAATTCGGTCACCATGCGAGGCAGGGCGGAGGTGTGTGCGCGATTGAGATGGCGCTCATGGACCTGGCTGGCAAAGCGTACGGCGTTCCAGCCTATGTACTTGCTGGTGGAAAATTCCGTGATGCCATCCGTATGTATTGTGACACGCCCAACGAACCAACCGGTGAGGCAATGGGGCATAAACTTAAAGAGCGCCTGGCACGTGGCTTCACTATGGTCAAGATGGACGTTGGCATTCAGCCCCTAATTGGGGTGAAGGATGCTCTTACTTATCCAGCAGGATTCTTGAAAACGGATGATGGCACTGAGTTGGAGCGAATGCTTGATATTAGCAGCATTCAACACCCATATACGCACGTCCGCCTCACGCCCAAGGGCATCCAGATGTTGCGAGAGTATGTAGAGCAGGTGCGTGCCGTGGTGGGTTATGAAGTGCCGATTGCCGCCGATCATTTTGGTCACATTGGCGTGGATGATTGCATTCGTTTGGGCGAAGCGCTAGAACCATACAACCTGGCCTGGCTTGAAGATATGGTGCCCTGGCAATTTACTGGGCAATGGGTACAGATGGAACGTGCGCTCAAGACTCCTGTTTGCACGGGTGAAGATATTTATCTTAAGGAGGGTTTTATGCCTCTCCTTCAAGCGCACGCAGTGAATGTGATCCATCCCGATCTTGCTACCAGCGGCGGGATTCTCGAAACAAAAAAGATTGGTGATCTCGCACAGGAGTATGGTGTGAGTATGGCACTTCATATGGCGGGTACACCTGTCAGCACAATGGCTGCTGTACAATGCGCTGCCGCAACCGAGAACTTCATCGCACTGGAGCATCACTTCACGGAGGTGTCTTTCTGGAATGACTTTATTGACGACTTACCAAAGCCTATCATCCAGAATGGCTACATCCCGGTGCCCGATGCGCCTGGACTTGGTTTCACGCTGAACGAGGAGGCTGTGAAGGAACATCTTATTCCCGAAGACCGCGGCTTCTTCGAGCCGACACCACAATGGGATTCGGAAAAAAGTTGGGATCGGCTTTGGTCGTAGAAATGTCCGTACTCAATTCTCCTGTCTATAATTCTCCAAGAGGATAAGCCTGTGAAAATCACCAATATAAAACCCATCCTTACCGCGCCTGATGGAATTGCTCTTGTAATCGTCAAAGTCGAAACTGACCAGCCCGGTCTTTATGGAGTTGGTTGCGCTACATTTACCCAACGCCCAACGCTGGTAGCAAAAGCAGTGGGGGAATACCTGGCTCCGTTGTTAAAGGGACGTGACCCGGCAAATATCGAAGACTTGTGGCACATGATGTATGTCAATTCATATTGGCGTAATGGACCCGTACTGAATAACGCCATCAGCGGCGTGGACCAGGCGCTATGGGATATCAAAGGCAAAGTAGCGAACATGCCCGTCTATGATTTGTTGGGTGGCAAGTGTCGGGATGCCGCAATGGTCTACCGTCATGCCGATGGACGCGAGCCGAAAGAAGTATTGGATAACGTTCTCAAATATCAAGCTGAGGGCGCGCTGGCTGTACGTCTACAAATGGGCGGCTACGGTGGTCGTGTGAAAGACTTGAACAAGAAGAACACGCGACCCAGTAAAAAAGCTCCACAAGCTACGCATCGCATGAAATCAATGGATAATGTGCGCGGCAACTTTCCCGGCGCGTATTACGATCCCGATTGGTATGCGCGCTCCATTCCGCCTTTGTTTGAGTATGTTCGCAGTGAGATCGGCTATGACCTGTTTTTATTGCATGACATTCACGAACGACTTGTGCCTATTGACGCCATTCGGATGGCGAAAGCTCTGGAGCCATATCGTCTGTTCTTCCTCGAAGACCCGCTCGCACCTGACCAAATCGAGTGGTTCCGCCGTCTACGTGGTCAATCTGCCATGCCGATCGCGATGGGTGAATTGCATAACAATCCGTTGGAATGGCGTACCTTGATCATTGAACAATTAATTGATTTCATCCGCTCGCACATCTCACAACTTGGCGGAATCTCTCCTGCACGAAAGCTCGCTTCATTGTGTGAAGCATTTGGTGTGCGCACTGCCTGGCATGGACCCGGTGATACGTCGCCTGTGGGTCACGCGGCGAACCTTCATCTTGATCTCGCATGTCACAATTTTGGCATTCAGGAAATGATTTATTTTGGCGAGCCCTTAAAAGAAGTTTTCCCTGGCATTCCTGAATTACACAACGGTTATTTGTGGCCCAATGACAAGCCTGGTTTGGGGATCGACATTGACGAAAAGAAAGCGGCAAAGTATCCAATCAGTATCCCGCCAATTGAATGGACTCAAAGCCGCTGGCCCGATGGCACGATTTGGACGCCCTGACCAACCTTATATTACCTGCCTAATAAATTCCCGCGCAGATAGGGTTGAATCAGCGGGGATATTTTTGCGGGCCTAGGTATTTTTTGGAGCCAGACAGTTGGCACACTACTGAGATGGAATCGAAGCTCGCACCAACTCGTTATTCCACTGATTAGCGGCCAGATCGTAAAGTCCGAAACCGGAACAAAATTCCCAGTAACTCCAGCTGAATTTCTCACTTCCATCTCGCGCGCCAGTAGTAGATTTCTTCGATTGACATCTTATCTGCATCAACCAGGGATCCTTGGGTTATGAGATCGATGAATTGCCTGTGCTGGCTACTTGCTGATCCATCAGTCTTTTGAGAAATCGAAACGGGAACTTCACCAGCCTACGCACCTCTTTCCATCCATAAAGATGTCTCTGAAAGATCATTTTCAGAAAAATACGCCGTTCACAGACCGCCAAATACAACTTGATCTGATTTCTCGGTCGTCAAATTCTGATGCAGAACGATCTGTGTCAATTCTAATAAGTCGCACAGGAATAGCTGTGATGTAATCTGCCAAGGATCGCCCTGGTTCTGATGCGTCCATTGGTTGGCTTTGATCCTGGCAGATCGTAGCGATCGGGAATAGGCTGACCGATGCCTTGATGAGGACGCTCCTGATTGAAGTAAGCTATGTATTCCCGGACAACCCGCTGTACATGCCTGCCCTCATAGAAGAGAATATGATCCAAGCATTCCCTTCGTAGACTGCCCATAAACCTTTCGCAAATTCCATTCGCACGTGGCGTTCGATAGGGTGTCTTCAGTTCTTGAATCCCAGAACTGACTGCCACTGCCGAAAAGTGCGCGGCATATTTGCTGTCACGATCGCGGACCAAATACTTTGGTCCCCTCCCCCACGGAGTCGCTTCCCGTAGTTGTTGTGCCGTCCATTCATCGGTCGGGTATTGGGTAACGCTCGCGTGCACGATCTGACGCCTCTTCAGTTCGATCACTACAAAGATATACCATTGCCGGAACAACCAATCGTAAACTACTGTAAAGTCA
>DASWEH010000525.1:0-3323 GCA_036394895.1 Anaerolineales bacterium | reverse complement strand
AACGGGAACCATATTGTCGCCTTCCCTCTCCGCAAAACCGATAACGATCCTGTTGTAGCAATTGTGGTTTACACACTTAGACCTGTGGCCTTTGCTACGCCGACGAATCTTTCACTCTACACCACATTCTTTGTGATCATTTCGATCATCATGCTCATCGTTGCCCTACCTATTGGTGCGATCTTTGGCTGGCTCGCTTCGCGCGGGTTACGTAAACGTCTCGAAAATCTTTCTACTTCTGCAAAAGCCTGGAGCACAGGTGATTTTTCGTCTACACCACGTGACAGCTCTGCAGATGAGATCGGCGAACTGACCCGTAATCTGAACAACATGGCGGAACAATTACAAACTCTTCTGCATACACGCGACGAACTTGCGCGTGTGGAGGAGCGCAATCGCCTCGCCCGTGACTTGCACGACACAGTCAAGCAGCAGACCTATGCGGCGCGCATGCAACTCTCTGCCGCAAAAAACCTGATGGCGACCGACCCGAAAACTGCTGCCAGCCATCTTGAATCCGCATTGCAACTCAATCGTGAAACCCAACAGGAACTCAAGCTCATTATCGATGAACTGCGCCCGGCGGCCCTGGAAGGGAAAGGGTTGGCGCAGGCCCTCAAGGAATATGCTGACCGCTGGCAGCAACATACAGGCATTCAGGTGACAACAACCATCAGTGGTGAACGCTCCCTGCCTCTGGATGTGGAACAGACACTGTACCGTGTTTTGCAGGAATCCCTCTCCAATATAGCACGCCACGCCGAAGCAGACGTGGTCGGACTCAGCCTCAACATGGCTGCAGAGGAGGTAACTCTTATCGTAGCTGATAATGGACGCGGCTTCGAAGCGAACACTATCCATCCGAATTCCCTTGGGTTGGCAGGCATGAAACAAAGACTCAATGAGGTGGGTGGCACGCTCAACGTCAAGTCCACTTTAGCAGTTGGGACAATTGTCACGGCCAGAGTAAAATTGAACACCGAGTAGTGGAAAGGTTCTGAATGCCAATCAAAGTCCTCCTTGTCGATGATCACAAAATCGTGCGTCAGGGCGTGCGCGCCTACCTACATACACTTTCCGATATTCAGGTCATTGCGGAAGCCGAATCAGGGACTGCAGCAGTCACCGCCGTGGAGCAGTACCAGCCTGACGTTGTCTTGATGGATTTGGAAATGCCAGGTGAACTTGACGGGATTGCAGCGACGCGCCAGATTCGAAAAACGCGACCACAGACACAAGTCATTGTCGTCACTTCACATCACCAGGATGAGTACATCTTCCCCTCGGTACGCGCGGGAGCGATCTCCTATCTGCTTAAGGATGTCGAACCGGATGAGCTTGCTAGCGCCATCCGTAAAGCCGCGCAGGGTGAAGCGGTGTTGGATTCTCGCGTAGCCTCGCGTATCGTCCAGGAACTCCAAGGGCTGCGCAAGGATGACGTTAATCCGTTTACAGAACTCTCCGAACGCGAATTCGATGTCTTGCGCTTAATCGCAGCTGGCAAATCCAATGCCGAGATCGCAGAAACGCTCGTGATCGGTGAAAGCACTGTTAAAACCCACATCGGCAACCTTCTCAGAAAACTTCATCTCGCAGACCGTACACAGGCCGCCGTCTATGCCTGGCAGGAGGGAATTGTGCGGCGAGGAAAATAATCCATTCAACAATCCGATTGCCACAAGAGCCCATGCACCTACGGTGATGTGCGCCCGGCGGTCATCGACAGTAGGCGCACAAGAATTTCCGCTTACGCAGAGTTTGCTCACTCTTTATTTCCAAGGTCTGGAAACGTTACACTCCAGACCTCCGGTTAGATCGTGGCGATGATTTTTTGAATTTCAAGTGGAATTAAATCTGCCTCCAGCGTTCGATAAACCTCCCAGGTTCTGCATGAAAAACAGACTCGCCAGGTTCCAGTTTCGTTAGCGGACCCAGCGTCTCAAGCTCGATGAATTGGTCATTGAAATAACTTTCCACATTGCATCCACCGTCAGGGTATGGTTTGGTTTCGGTCGGGAGTTCAAATTTTTTGACAAAGAAAACATCATCCAGCCAATAGCCAATCCAGCCTTGCCGGTTAAGGTAACCAAACTTAAACGGAGGTAGCTTTGGGTCAGCGTGAACGAGTACAAAGTCGTCACGCAACATCACGCGTGGATCATTCAATTGTGCATAGGGCCAAAGTGTCAACTGTCGGTTCGGCAAAAGTCCGGCGGCATCCATATTACCGGCAGGCTGTGGGAAAATCCCGACTCCACCCAAGCGGAGCATGGTCAATGCCCAGGGGGCAAACTCCACTGCCCATGCCCCTTCATTGCGTAATTCGTGTCGAATGAAAACGCGCGGTTGATTGGGATCGAGGCAGATTTCGATGGATTTTGCAATATGTGTCCATGCTTCAGAAGGCTGATCAATGACAATGCCATTCTCAATTTCGCGGACGGTCGCGCCATTATTATCAGGAATATATGTGCGCGGCATAGCCTCGGGCGAATGCCACAAACGATGACCCCCGCGAAAGTAGAAGTTACCGTATGGAGTTTGGACAGGAGTCTTCTCCAAATCTGCGAACAGATTGGTTTTGCCTTTCGGGGAAAAACGCAGGATGCGCGGAGAATTGGCAAGATATTCCAATTCAATGAATTGATTTTCAAGCACACGAGTTGCTTCACGGTGATCGTCGACCATCTTAGCCTCTCTTAAACACAATTGTGGTTCATGTCAGGCATGCAAGCACAGAAACGACAGGTTCACTCTGCAACCTTAATTTGAATCTGATGACTGGCCGCCTCGTTTCAGTCGTCTGCTGAACTAGTCATAAGAAAATAGGTTCTTCCAAATTGGAAGAATCAACCACTAAAGCTCGTAACGATTAAATCCGTGTTAATTTACAACTCCCTTGGCGAGGAGATAATACAGATCGTTCCAGCGGAGTTCTTTCTTGAACTCTTCGAGACTTGTCTGTTCATCGATCAACAGGAATTCAATGCCAGCCATCTCGGCGAAGTCACGCAAATGCTCTGCCGTGACAGCATAACTGAAACTGGTGTGATGCGCGCCCCCCGCATAGATCCACGCCGCAGCCGCAACTTTGAGATTGGGACGCGGTACCCATAACGCCCGCGCCACCGGCAGATTGGGCAAGGGTTCATCGGTCGGGACAACATCCACCAGGTTGGCCACCAGCCGGAAGCGCTGTCCCATATCCATGATGGACGCGCCAATTGCAGGACCGGTGTTGGCATCAAAGATCAAGCGGACCGGATCTGCCTTGCCACCAATCGAGAGCGGAAGGATTTCCAATTTCGGTTTCCCGGCGGGGG
>DASWEH010000524.1:0-8660 GCA_036394895.1 Anaerolineales bacterium | reverse complement strand
AGCTCCGCACCATAGGCACGCAGTAACATACGACGTTCCTTGCTCATTGTTTCGGGCATGGTCAGGATGAGTCTGTAGCCACGCGCGGCCGCGACCATTGCCAGCGCGATGCCGGTGTTGCCGCTGGTCGGTTCGACGAGGATCGTATCCTGGTTGATCAGACCCGCTTTTTCTGCGGCCTCGATCATAGCTACGCCGATGCGATCCTTCACTGAATGAGCTGGGTTGAAAAATTCCAGTTTAGCGGCCACATCCACGTTTAGTCCCTCCGTGACGCGGTTCAGCCGTACGAGCGGCGTGTTCCCCACCAGTTCTGTGACATTGTTTGCGATTTTCATCTTGATGATTCCTTTACGATTGAATTTGATTGGTGATTAAAATAAATAACCGGCTGTCTGCCACTGAGCTTAATGCTCAGGCTGAGAATTTCTCAGCAGCAAACGGTGGATGCAATTGATCAAGTCGCCTTGCAGCGACTTTGAGGATTTGCGGGGTCAAGCCCACCGTTTGCGGCAATCAGCCGTTACCACTCCCCGGCACTGGCGCCCGGGGCAAGTGTGCACCTGGTGTGATTTGCTACACATGCGCCGGCACGCACGATTTGCTAAGCAAATCGAGGTGAGTAAATCATGCAGGTGTCTTTTGGGGAAGAGGCGGTGGTACTAAGGACCCCGCCGTGTACAGATGCAGTTTAGTGTTTTGTTCATATTCTTCTTGTCATACTATAGTGCTTAATTCTTTGGTTGCAATATTTTGCTCTATATTAGAGACGTTTTGATAGTGCCAAATGTTACAATTAGAGCATGTAGTTTGAAATGTGAATTTCACTTTTGTCAAAGTACGCTAAGTCAATTCTCATAAAAGGATACTTATGACGATTATAATGCTTCCGCACCAAAACCAATCCCAAAGAGGAGCGAAACTTTCAAAACACAATGGGGTTTCGATGGTAGGTAACAAGGAGTAAATGAAATGACAGCCGAGAATACAAAATTATCTTTTTTTGACCGTCCCAACGTTGAACTGGGCACGATTCAGGTGGGACAGGGCATTCCTTTTGGGATTGAGTGTGTCAGTAATCCATCAGTGGGCATCGGAGGTGTGTATGGCACGTGGGGAGATAGCTACGATAATGCCGCTCTGCCCGCGTTTTTGGAACAGCGCCTTGGACATCCGATCCCCGCCAACGAACTGTTGAATCTGTCCGAACTGGGATTTCGCAACAGACACCATGTCCCACTAAACCTAACTCGCGAGCAACATACCCAGCTCGAAATTGAGATTGGAACCAAATTCCTGCGTGAAGCGATCCATGCCTGTAACTGGCAGCCCTCCGAAGTGGATGCTGTGCTCATTGGTATGAGTGCTCCCGTTTCAGATGATTATCTCAACCAGATCACAAAAGCCGCCGGCATTCCCGAAAGTGCATTGAAGGTCGCTATCCATAAGGCCTGTGACGGTTCCACAAGCAGCCTGCATCTTGCTTTAAACCCAGACCTGCCGGAGAATAAGCAACTCCATCAAAATATTGCTGAGTCACTCTATGGAAAGAAAGTTTTAGTGGGCGGGATTGAAGGATTGAGTCGCTTTATCGTTTCCTCTCATGACGCGATTGCCCTACAGATGTTTGGAAATGCGGCGGGTGTGGTGGGCGTTATCCCTGGGAAAACGATGAAATTTCTGGCGGGCAAATCGCGTGAAGTATTCGATGACGACGGCGTGTTACAAGTGGCAATGTATTATCCTCACTCCAAGCAAAAGATGGATGGTAGTACAAATGTTGACGTAACCGAACCATTCACCAATAATATCCGTGTGGCTGGTTTAATGCATGAACCGCAGGATGGTTCATCGATTTCAATGGCGGGCCCGATGGGAATGGTTAAGTTATTTGTGCGCACGGGGGTACAGGTAGTACGGGACGTTTATGCCTCCTATCAAACCAAGCTGGATGAATTAGGAATGGCTGGCAAATCGCTGGCTGTGGCGATTGTCCATCATGCCAATTACAAGATCAACAAACTCAAGGAAAAACATCTGCAAAACGAGGGAATTGTTCTGCCGATGCCCTGGTTGTTGAGCGAGTTTGGCAACGTTAGCGCGGCTTCGAACATGATCGCGTTCCTGCGTGAGTTGCCCGACTTGAAACCCTTCGATCACGTGCTGATCGATGGATTTGGTGCAGGCACGTATTACGATGCGTTAGCAGTAGAGCTGGGAGGCTAAAGCGATTGCTCAAGCCGCCGTCCCACGGGGATGCTTCGCAAAGAGCGGCGGCTTGGAGATTAGCACGGAATTGAGCACCTGGGGTGACGCTCACAATGGTCAATCGGTTTGTTTCTTGTTCCGTCCGGCGTTGTTGTCGGACGGAACCTTTTTGTAACTTCCCATTACAAAATCCGTCTTGGATATGTGTAAAGATATCCTATTAACTGTGAGAACGGGTAATGTACCGCATCAATCAAAACCAGGAAATTGTTCGATTGCTTCTAAAATTAAAGGAGGTTGAGGATGATTATCCTGTTCGGCTTTTCTCCTACAGAAGAACATCCTTTGTTATCCTGATTGCCCGATACGTTGGCGCCCTCATCCGATTCTAAGCCTTGATTTCATTTGTTTCAGCACGATAATTTCTTGAAAAGATAGCTTGGTCTGAATTATGTCGGCCGCGTCTTGAGACGAAATAAAACTAAAAAACTCCCCGATCGAAAATCGGGGAGTTTTCATTCATACGAAAGCGATTTGCTATGATGCGGTCGCTGGGCGACGGAACCAGTTTTTCCATTCCCGGTTTTCCCACACAACCAAAATGGGAGAGGCATTGAAGATGGAGGAATAGGTCCCGCTGAAAATACCAACCAGCAAGATGATCACAAAATGACGAATACTTTCTCCGCCGAAGAGTACCAGTGCAAATAACGTGAACATAACCGTTAACTGCGTGTTGATGGAACGGTCGAGCGTTTGCACAATGGAGTGGTTGACAAGTGGTTCATAGGCCACACGCCGATACACATGCGAATTCTCGCGGATGCGGTCGAACACCACGATTGTGTCATGTACAGAGAAACCAATGACGGTAAGTAGTGCCGTCAGGAAAAGCGCATCCGCTTCCCAGCCCAGGAAGTAGGCGAGAATCGCTTCCACACCCAGCACGACAAAGACATCATGCAGCATTGCCAGGATGGCGGCCGTGCCATAGCGGAAAGAATGGTCCACGCCACGGAAGGCATACCAGATATAAAGCAGGATTGCTATCGCTGCCATCAGGATCGCGATCCCCGCCGCGCGCGTCACTTCCGCACCGACGGAGGCGCTCACCGACGAGAATGTCAGCGTGTTCACCGGCTTGCCGCTCAGGTTTTCGAATTCTGCCACGATCTGACCCTTCGTTGCATCATCGATTGTTTTCGAGCGAATGGCATAGGAGTCCTCGCCAAGCGCTTGGACCGTGGGGTCCGTATTCGGGGCGAACTTAAGGAATGCATCCTGGATTTGCTCAGTTGTTGGGCGAGTCCCAGTGAATTGGATTTCCAGGAGGGAACCGCCGGTAAAGTCAATGCCAAGAGGCAATGGGGTTCCGAGATTTACCCAGTTGATGATCATGAAAAGAACACCGGGGATGATGACCAGCAGGGAAATCAGAAAATAAAGGTAGCGGTTCTTGATGATGTTCATTGCGTGTCTCCTAAACCAAACCAGCGCGGGTGTTCAGTGAGTTTCATGTTGTCCAGTAGTGTATGCAGGAATGTACGGGTTACGATGATGGCTGTGAACAGACTCACAACCACACCCAATGCCAGAGTGATCGAGAAGCCTTTGACCATGCTTGCGCCAAAGGTGTTGCCGAACACGTAAAGGATAAGGCAAGTAATCAAAGTGGATGTATTTGAGTCACGGATGGAGGGCCAAGCACGGCTCCAGCCAAGGTCAATTGCCTGACGCAGATTCCTGCCTGCCCGTAATTCTTCTTTTAGGCGCTCGAAGATCAGGATATTCGCATCCACAGCCATACCGATGCTGAGGATGAAGCCTGCGATACCTGGCAAGGTTAGGACGACTGGGACGAATTTGAATAGTGCCAGAGAAAGGAGAGCGTAGGTGATGAGGGCAAGATCTGCAATGAAACCAGGCAGACGATAGTATAGCAACATGAAAAGGATCACCACGCCCAGACCGATCATACCCGCCATCAAACTTTTGCGAACTGATTCTTCGCCGAGGGTCGCGCCGACGGTCCGGCTTTCGACCACCTTGATGGGTACTGGCAAGGAACCATAACGCAATTGAATAGCGAGGTCGTTGGCTGACTGCGCGGTAAAGCCACCTTCGATAATACCTTGTCCATCAGTGATTGGGCTATTGACAATTGGTGCCGAGATCACGGTTTTATCTAATACAATGCCAAGATATTGCTTGGTGTGTGTGGATGTGTAGTCAGAAAAAATCTTTGTACCATCGGTCGAAAGGGTGAAACTGACCGCGGGCTGTCCGGTTTGATTGGCAGAAACATGGGCTTCCTTGAGGTCAGCGCCAGTCATTACTGTGTGATATACAGGCGCTTCTTGCCCGGCAGCCGGAGTGGGTTGACCCGGAACAGCCGTTGGCGTAGGTTGGTTCGGGTCCGCGGTCGTGGTCGCTTCCGGGGTAGCCGTTGTAGAGGCGGTGCCATCGGTTTCTGATTGTGCAAAATCTGTTTTGATCACGGTGCCAGGATCGACGGGAGTTGTCCCCATATCCACGAATTCCAGCAAGCCTGTTTGTTGCAGGGACGCAACCACTTCTTCCGGGTTGCTGACACCCGGGAATTCCGCCACAATGCGACGTTCACCGGCCGTCTGCATAACGACTTCGCTGACGCCCAGAGCATTGGCACGGCTTTCCAGAATCTGGCGCGTGATACTCAAATCCTCAGAACTGACGCTTGAGTTTGCAGGCAGGTCGGCTTCCAGAAGGGTCTGCAAGCCTCCGCGCAGATCCAGGCCGAGGCGAGTCTCGACGTTGCGAGAGAAAAGGTTCTGATTCGTATTAAAAGGATTAGGAAGGCTGATCTGTTTGCTCAAATCCACCCAAAGCGCAAGCGCGAGCAGGAAGATAATAAGGATCAGCCAGTTTGTATTGCGACGATTCATTTCGTTACTCCATCCATAAAAATGTGGCGCTTGGTTTCGATACGGTCGAAAAGAGCACTCGACCTACTCAACCAGCGGGCGCCACGCGGCGGTGATTATACCCCTGATGAAAAGGCATGACTAGTGCGATATGGTACGATCACATGATTTTCTCATTTGTCAGATGACTGATAAACCCACTCATTAAAGATTTTTTGCAAATCACAGGCGCAATGTTTTTCTGCAAGGGACTGCAGAGTTTGGGGTGTGGAAATTTTCCAGGAAAGCGTCTCGGTGTAATCCTTGAGGAACGCATCGAAGGCTTCTGCCCCCATTTCATCTTTCAATGCAACAAAAAACAATGGACCGCGTCCATAGACAATGGCACCATACTCCTGATCACTATATTCGGCAACGGGCAGACCAATCGGAATTTTTTCATAGTTAACACTTCCCCAGCGTCCGTTTAGTGAGGCTTCGAAGCCTGAAGCCCCGCTTTCACCGTACTCATCCGTGTAATATTGAAGAGTGGCAAATTGAGTCAGTGACTCATCCAGCCACGGATCATCGAGCTGGTCATCGCCGACGAGACTGTAGAACCATTGATGTCCTGTCTCGTGTGCGACGGTTGATTCCAGATAGATTTTCGTAGGTGTGCCGCGATAATCGCTGTCCACATCGTAGATTCGTGACGTAATTGCAATCATGCCGGGGTATTCGATACCTAGTGCCAGCGTTGGCGTTGAAACAATATCAAATTCAGTATAGTGAAAGGGAGCGTAACGCGCCCCATAGTCTTTGATGGCGCGTGAGGCAACATCCAGCGCCATCTTTGCCCCTTTTGTAGACTCCTCGGGTGCATAGCTATGGATTGTGACTTCGCCAAACGTCTGTGAGACTTCAGTGTAATTTGGACTTGCAACCAGATAAAAATCGCGTGCGGGACCGCTCACAACTGTCAACGTCTGAGTCTGGCCGGCTTCGTGTGAGTCGAGCTTCTTCCCCGTGGTAACCAGCGTTAAGTCTTTCAGCGCAGTGACTTTTACAACATAAAAAGACTCATCTGCATACGTGACGTCCCCGCTCTGGGGTGGGATCTCTGCGTTCCAGCCTTCATCATCATAGACACAGATCATCGGGTAGGCATGCGCCAGGGCAAGTACATCATCAAAGTACGCCAGCACTCCATAGTTCAATTCCACCGATTGCGGAATGGTTACGGCGAAGTCCATGCTCAAGGTAACGCTTTGACTAGGTTCAATAGGGTTTGCAAACGGCAGGATCAGCAAGCTTTTTTCAAGGTCAAGTTTTGGTGTAACAGATTTTCCATCCACTTTCACATTGGAGGTTGTCATCTCGCCGCCCAGGATGTTGGGGAAAAGACGCAACTGCACTTGATCCAAGGCAACCTCTTCAGCATTGGTGTATCGGACTTCTTCTTTCCCGGTGACGTGAACTATGTCTTCTGCGATGTTGAATTCAAGGTGATAAACACTGGCCTTGGTCAACTCACTGAGTACGGATTGCTCTGATTGAATGAGTCCACTCTTGAAGATGGAAAGATCGTCCCAGGGCGTGTTGAAAATGTCAGGGAGGGGAGTGGATGTGGGAGTTGCTGTCGGCTCGGGAGCTGAACACGCAACGAGAATCAAACTGAGGCTCAGAAAAGAAACGACGAGTCTTTTCATGGATTGATTTCCTTTACCGCTTGTCTCATTATTAATTAAACTTTTGAGTTCTCTTCATGAGTCAAATTTCAAAGTTCAAGTCTAAATGATTATGCGGCACTCTGTAAATATTCCAAGACTTTTTGCAGGACCTGTTCGGGAGTCAGCTCATCGGTAGCAACGAATAAGTTTGCATGGTCGCGGGCATGAGCAAGCCGATGCAGTTGTTCCTCATGATCTTTCTTTTGCCAATTCAGTTGACGGCGCGCGGTGCTGGCGGAGAAGGATGCGTCGAGATAGATTAAAATATCGGGCTTTGCAATCTTCTGCCACATAGCTTGCACATAGGAATGTTCCTGCGCAATATGACGGCAGCGATATCCATATTTTTCAAGACCAGCGATCAACGTAGATTTGCCCGAACCGCAAGGTCCAACAACACCGATAAGGGATTGATAACTTGGAGGCTCCATTACTGATTATCTTGCATCAGCCGACTCAATTGCTCAGGGCCGCCCAGCACAGCGAGTGTATCGCCCGCATGGAGCGGGTGATGATCAGTAGGGTGCATTTCAGACTGATGGTCATGCCTGATCAGGATGATGTTGAGATGATAGTTATCTTCCACATATCCAACGGTTTTACTCGCGAGAGTTGACGATGCAGGAATGGTCAAGCGGGCCAGACTGAGTTGCTGCCCTTCAATGGAAATTGGATTGGTCACATCTGCACCTGCGGCGGCCGCAGCAAAGACCGGCGCTGCCATTTCTGTGGCACTCAAGGCCACAAAGCCAAACTGCGCCTGCAAGGAATGGGCGAAATCTTCATCGAAGATACGGATCACCACTTGAATCTTCGGGTTGAGCGAACGCGCCTTAAGCGCGATTTGCAGATTCATTGCGTCGTGCTGGCTGGCCAGGATAATTGTCCGCGCGTCTTTGAGGTTAGCGCCTTCGAGCGTGGTAGTGAGTCTGGCATCGCCTTCAATGACCGGAATGCCCATATCACGTGCCGCAATCGCGGTATGCGTGCCGGGATTCAATTCAACTGCGACAATATTTTCACCCATTTCGTGCAACCGTTGGGCAACCCGATAACCCAAATGACCGAGTCCGATCAGGACAATGTGTTTGTTCATGGTGGAGGCAACAGCCATTTCCCACTCCTTGTTCCGTGCCCGTCGGTTAAACAACAGACTACCGAAATCGGCGAGTCCCTGTGCGAGGATGACCAATCCAATGACGGGCATGAGAAAATGAAAGATTTGCAGGCCAAAGTATTTTGGAAAATCTCCAACAGGCTGCAGGAATGCGGCGGTGAGGACAACATAAATAGCTTCACTGAGACTCTCAATAGGTTCGCCGACCAAATTGGCGATCGCCTTGTAAATCAAACCGCCACCGATCACTGCCACCGTGAACAGGATCAGTGGAGATTGGAATTCCTTCATTAAAATAATCGTGTCGCGCCAGGTAGCCTTCCACTGACGAATCCGCCGCCTCGCTGACTTCATAATCTTGAATTCCCCTCGATCGGCAATCGCACCGTCATGCGGCGGACGTTATCCCCGGTCCGCGCCGCGACCTTGAGCACGAGCACACTAATATCGTCGGCAGGGCGATTCTCATCGAGGCTGACGGCTTGAGCGAGAAGGGTATCTGCGAGCATTTGAGGGCTGGGATCTTGATCTTCCAAAACGGAATGAAGGGTAGCACCCACATCCATCGGCAGGCCGCGGCGTTTGCCAGCATGGACCAGACCATCGGTGTAGATGACGATGATCAAGCCGGGTTCGATCGCGATCTCCGTAATGAGCGGACGTACATTGCGCGAGGTGCCAAGTGGAATACTTTCTTCTTCAACAGAATCGATCTGCTCGCCG
>DASWEH010000523.1:0-3711 GCA_036394895.1 Anaerolineales bacterium | reverse complement strand
GCTGATGGATTTACGCTTGCCCATCGTGATGAAGGCATTCGCAAGTTCTGGATTGAACATTGTATTGCCAGCCGCAAGATTGGTGAATACTTTGGGAAGGAACTGGGGACTCCTGCCGTGACCAACATCTGGATTCCAGATGGGTATAAGGATAGTCCGGCGGATCGCCGCACACCCCGCGAATTACTTTGCGAGTCCCTGGACTCGATCCTCGCTGAAAAGATCGATCCATGCTACAACCTCGACGCGGTCGAACCCAAACTGTTTGGAATTGGCTCGGAGAGTTATGTGGTCGGTTCGATGGAGTTTTATCTCGCTTATGCACTTAGCCGTAAAATCCTGCTGACTCTAGACTCCGGTCACTTCCATCCAACGGAGACAATTGCCGATAAGATTTCATCCTTGCTGCTTTATCTTGATCAACTCCTCTTGCATGTCAGCCGCGGTGTGCGCTGGGATAGCGACCACGTTGTTACCTTCAATGATGACCTGCAATTGATTACCCAGGAAATTGTCCGCAATGAGGCGCTCGAGCGCATTCACATCGGGCTGGATTATTTCGATGCCAGTATCAACCGCATCGCCGCGTGGACAGTTGGCGCGCGCAACACTTTACGCGCCTTGTTGGTTGCATTGCTCGAGCCACAGGAAATGCTTAAACAATATGAGATCGACGGTGACTTTTCAAGCCGCCTGGCTTTGCAAGAGGAACTCAAATCCATGCCGTTCAGCGCGGTGTGGGATTACTATTGCATGCTGAGAAATGTCCCAATCGGCATGGACTATATGAATGTGATCAAGGATTATGAAACGAAAGAATTATCGAAGCGATAATTGGTAGGGGGATGTAAAGGGAAAGGTTAGCGTGATTTATGTCACTGTATGTTGATGACATTTTTGTGTTTTGATTTTTTAAATACCAATTGACAACAAAAAACAAATATCGTATTATATTTTTGTTCCAATTTGACAAAATAAAACAAAAAAGCTCAAAATAATACCAGCCACACATGACCACCTATGTACGCAGACAATCACTCATTCAGTTGCTGCAGAAACAGCCTGGCTCACGCGTTCCAGAGCTGGCTCATGCGCTGGAGGTTTCCAAAGGTACCATCCGCAACGACTTGGATGCACTTGAGGCAGAAGGCGTTTTAACTCGCGTGCATGGTGGGGCTGTCCTGAAAAGCAAGCCTGTCCATTTCGATATTTCGTTTGGACTGCGGTTTCAGGAAAATGCCGCAGCCAAGCGGGCCATCGCGCGCGAGGCGGCGAAGCTTGTCAGTGATGGCGCTTCCATTTTACTGGATGCCAGCACAACGATTTATTATCTGTCCCAGCAGTTGGCGCAATGTAATCGGCTGCGTGTGCTTACCAACGGAATTGAAGTTGCGAAGCTGCTGGCGAAGGACCCAACCAGCACGGTCGTTTTGATGGGGGGTATTGTCAACCCAGAGGGTTCCTCTGTTTCTGGGAATTTTAGCGAACAGGTGATCCGTGATTTGCACGTCCACAAGGCATTCGTCTCGTGTAGCGGGTTCAGCCTCGAGCGCGGCCTGACCGATGTCCATTTTGCCGAGGCGCAGTTGAAAAGCAAGGCCATTGCTTCGGCGCGGGAGATATTTGCCTTAGTCGATTCGTCCAAGATTGGCGTCGAGGATTTGACTCCCTTTGCCAGCGTGGAACAGATTACGCATCTGTACACAGATTCAGGCTTGAGCGTTGAGTGGGCCGAGCGGCTCAGGAGCGCTGGAGTTACCTTTACCATTTGTTCTGTGGATTGATCATTACAGAGTGCCGCATAATTTACTTAACTTTACATTTGAATTTCAAGCTACAAATCCATATAAGAAGTTAACTTACGCATGTTAAGCGTGAGACAAGCGGTAATTCTCGCAAGTGTATTGCCTACCCTAAGACCCAGCAGGAATGCCATGCCAACCCTTGCAACTACTCCAGAAACTAATTTATTGCTCCGTATGGAGGGGATTTACAAATCCTTTCCTGGCGTCCAAGCCTTGAGTGACGCCAAGTTCGAGCTGCGTCACGGCGAAGTCCATGCCCTGGTGGGCGAAAATGGCGCCGGGAAATCCACCCTGATGAAAATCCTGGGCGGGATTTACCGCAAGGACGCCGGGTATATTTATCTCGAGGGCCAGGAAGTCGAAGTTCATGACCCGCGCATGGCGCAGAAGTTAGGCATCAGTATTGTCCATCAGGAATTGAATCTGATGCCCCACCTGACGGTGGCGCAAAATATTTTCATCGGACGCGAGCCGCGTGCCCAACTTCCGTTTGTCGTAGATGACAAGACCACCAATCAGCAGACTGAGAATCTGTTCGAGATGCTCAACCTGCAACTCGACCCGAATACCAGAGTTGCTGACCTGACAGTAGCCAAGCAGCAGATGGTGGAAATCGCCAAAGCGCTTTCTTTCAACGCCAAGATCCTGGTCATGGATGAACCCACCGCGGCGTTAACCGATACAGAAATCGAGGAACTGTTCACCGTCATTCGGCAACTGCGTGAAAAAGGTGTTGGAATTATCCACATCTCCCACCGGCTCGAAGAACTGAAACAAATTTCTGATCGAGTGACCGTCATGCGTGACGGAAAATATATTGATACCCTGCTCACGCAAGAAGCCCCCATTGGCAAAATCATCAGCTTAATGGTGGGTCGCACGATTTATGAATCCGCCTCCGAATTACCCGAAAAGTCAAACCAGGAGATCGTGCTAGAAGTTCGCAATCTGAACCGTGGACGCGCGCTGCGCGATGTCAGTTTCAACTTGAAAAGAGGAGAAATCCTTGGCTTTGCCGGTTTGATTGGCGCGGGGCGGACAGAAGTGGCACGCGCCATCTTTGGGGCGGACACGTTCGATGCGGGCGAAATCTATATCAAGGGCAACAAAGTCCACATCAAAAGTCCCGGTGACGCGGTGGCGCATGGGATCGGGTATCTCTCTGAGGACCGCAAGCGTTATGGGCTGACCCTAGGGATGGATGTCAAAGAAAATGTTGCCATGGCGGCAATGAAAAAATTCCTGCGTTGGCTTGGCTGGGTGGATTTCAAAAAGACAGTCCTGCGCGGTCGGGAAATAGTGAAAGCCTTGAATATCAAGACTCCCAGCCTGGAGCAGAAAGTGCAATTCCTTTCAGGCGGCAACCAGCAGAAAGTGGTGATCGGAAAATGGCTGACCGCAGATACCGACATCCTGATTTTCGATGAGCCCACGCGTGGCATCGACGTGGGGGCGAAAAGTGAAATCTATAAGCTGTTGAACGATCTGGCCCATCAGGGCAAATCCATTATTATGATTTCTTCGGAATTGCCTGAAATCTTGCGCATGAGTCATCGCGTGGTCGTGATGTGCGAGGGACGGGTAACGGGGGTTTTGAATGCAAATGAAGCTACGCAAGAAAGTATCATGAAATATGCTACGATGCGCGGCAACGTGATGCAGGTCAGCGCATAGAAGGGCAAGGATTTTTCATTATGAGAACAGAAACCGTAGTCAGTCAACCAAAAAGTAGGAAGTCCCTGTTCCGTTCAGACGCCATGCAGCGTGTCATGGCCTTCAGCGCGCTCATCGTGCTGTTCATTGGCTTTTCCATCGCTTCGCCCTTTTTCCGCACGTTCGAGAACTTTGTCGGCATCTTGTTGGCGACGGCAGTCAATGGTGTGCTGGCGCTGGGCGTAACGTTTGT
>DASWEH010000522.1:0-6088 GCA_036394895.1 Anaerolineales bacterium | reverse complement strand
CAGACTTCTCTCGCAAAGTAGACATTGTGCAAAAAAAGTAATATGTCACAATAATCGATTATCCCCATCGATCTAACAACTTGGCAACACGATGATTGGGAACCTACGCTATTGTGAGTCGCACAAGAGGTATTGAGCGGCATAGTCCATCCAACAATGCCTCGCCGCGTATCGATTTGATATGTATACTCTAGTTTCATGGTGGTATCATCGCTCTATGACCACGGCAACCGCCCAAGCCTTCGCGAATATTGCCTTTATTAAATACTGGGGAACCTTTCCTTTATTTGTACGCATAGGACTGCCTTGCATAGGGAAGCTAGTAACTTTTGGCCGAAATTTATCGCTGTATGCAATAAACCATCTGAGACAAATCGTAATGACTTCTGAAAATCCCCAATTGCAAAAGTAACCCTGCACTCTACTGAAGGCTCATCTTCAATGATCGACTGATTTATTTCAAGGTACCTTGGAAAGAGAAAATCTCTTCTTGTTGAGATTTGCTATTAGAATGGCGACTCGAACCGCTAGTTATCAGTTTTGCTCATTTCTAGATCTGCATAACACCCCAAAGTATTCAGTTTTTCTCTTGAATCAAATCTTAATAGAGACAAAAACCGCTCAACATCATGTGTTGGCGGTTTTCTTAAAAGTTGTGCCCCCACGGAGACTCGAACTCCGGTTTGAGCCTTGAGAGGGCTCCGTCCTGGGCCACTAGACGATGGGGGCGTCCGGCATCACTGACTCGTGTCAGCGATGTGGTTTGCGGCGGCGTGAAGCCGCCCAAACCAAGCGGGCGAGATTGTATCATCCCAACTATCAATCGTCAACAAGCGTACTCGCAGTCCCGTGGACAAGCGTACTCGCAGTCCTGTGGACGAGAATGACGCATACTTCACCCGGTCCATGCATGCCGATCGTGAGAGACATTTCGATATCCGCCGTTCGTGACGGTCCTGTGACTACGACCGCAGCTTTGGACTGGCGCACAGTGGACAATGTCATTGCATCGGCAAGTGAGGGCAGGATAGTAGAGGCACACAACACGGCAATATGGATTTGCGGTAGTAGGGAGGCTTGCAATGGATTTCCCTCACCATCCGCGATCAAAACGGACCCGGTATCTGCCAGCCCGCAAATGGCTTTGGTCACCCCGACGCGTAACGCAGCATCCGGCGTGTGGCTGACAGTAATTCCCGCCTTCTGCAAAGAAGTCTCATCCAGCACATTTGGCTCAAGATGGATTTGATCGATCTGGCGGGCTTTCAAGAAATCAATCACGCTATTCGTTAGCTCATTGGGAGTTGTGCGAATAATATTCCCGTTTACTTTTGTTAACTCTTGAGTAAAAATAGAAATAAGTTCGCTCCTCTCAGGCGATGTTTGTTTCTCTAAACCCTCATGCATATTTACTTGTTTACTTGTATACTTATTTACCTGCCTACCCATTTCCGCCTGTTGGTCTACAAATCTCTCTCGAAACGTCTTTCCCTCAAACCTCGGCAAATCCTTGCTATAACCCCAGCCTGTAAATGCTGGCAAGTGGACATAATCACTGAAGGGAGAAATGAGCCGCGTTCCCAGCGCCGCGAATCTCTGTGAAACGGCGAACAGACGCGGGCTGGGCGCGACGCGGCTATACATCCGCAAGAAAAATTTGCTCAGTCCGGAAAGTCCACCACCTTCTTTCCTTCTTTCTTCTTTCGTCTCACTTTGTCCAGCGCGGACACGAGTCAACAACTTTGGCAGATCAATATCCACCGGACAAGCCTCTTTACACGCGCCACATAGAGAAGAGGCCTGAGCGAGGGGAACAAAGTCCGAGCCGAACAATCCTGCCGAAATGACCGAGCCAATCGGACCGGGATACACGCTGTTATATCCATGCCCGCCAATCTCGCGAAAAACGGGACAGGCATTCATGCACGCGCCACACCGGATGCAATACAGCGATTCTTTGAGAGGAGAGTTGAGCAGTCGCGTACGTCCGTTATCAAGGAGAATAAGGTGGCGCTGTTGTCCCGGAAATGGCGAATGAATCAGTTGAGTGTAGACACTGAGCTTTTGGGTTGTCGCCGAACGGGCAAGCAGGGAAAGCATGATCGCAAGGTCATCGAGGTTTCGCACAAGACGCTCCATGCCCATCAGCGCAATGTGAACGGGTGGCAAGGTAGTGACCATGCGCGCATTGCCCTCATTGCTCACAATGCAGAGAGTACCTGTTTCTGCCACCCCAAAATTGACTCCGCTGATCCCGACCTCTGCATTGAGAAAGACATCCCGCAAAACTTTGCGGGCAGTATTGGTGAGCGTGGGGATATCTTCGGTATAGGGGATGCCCAGTTTTTCATGGAAGAGTCGACCGACATCCTCGCGCCGTAAATGCACTGCAGGGGTGATGATGTGCGCCGGTCGTTCGTTGCGCAGTTGCACAATATATTCGCCAAGATCGGTCTCGACAACACGCAATCCTTCCGCTTCAAGTGCGTGGTTGAGATTGACCTCTTCGGTGACCATTGATTTGGATTTGGCGACGAGTAACGGAGTCCGACGACTCCTGTCGTCGGTACTACCCCAACGTCGGGAGACGTTGGAGTCCGTAATTTCTAAAATAATCTTTATTGCTTCTGCTGCGTCTTTTGCCCGATAGACAACGATCCGATTTGCTTGTGCTTTATCGATAAATTCCGCGAGATACTCCTCAAGATGCTCTATCACCTCGGCACGGATAGCATGAGCTTGTTGGCGTTTTTCCTGCCAATTGGGTAGGGACGCCAATGCCTGAATGCGTCCCTTCATACGGCGTTCGGCGTTGGCATCCAGAGCCAATTGCAAAGTGGGGTTGGCGAGCGATGTGCGGATGCGTGCTCGAAACTCAGCTCTATTCATTGTTTACTTCATGGGTTTCAGACCGATGTACAGTCCCCGACCATCCACTCCTTCGGGTTCGTGAATGACATCCAATCCTGCTTTGATGAACGTTTCCATGTATTCTTCGTGAGAGAATAAACCAAATTCATGATGTTCAACGATATGTTCTATTCCTTTGGACGTGCCGATAAGATACTCGAAATGTAAAAGAGAAATCTTTCCCTTTTTCCCACTATGGCTCATGCGGACGATTTTACGATCAGGCTTATCCACTTGGATTGTGGAGATACGTCCCACATTCCATTGCTCTGGCGTAAACCAGGGCTCAACCAATAAAACTCCGCCAGGGGGCAGATGATGGCTCATACTCTTTATAGCTTTTTGAAACTCTGTTTTTGTCTTCATATAGCCGATGGCGCTGAACATACAAATAACAACGTCGAAGCCGCGCCCTAAATCGAAATTTTTCATATCAACTTGAGTGAATCGAATCGTAGGATGCTTTTTACGAGCAACTTTGAGCATATCCGCGTTAAGATCCGTCCCCTCTACTTTATAGTATTTGCTTAACAAGCCTGCGTGTGTGCCTGTCCCGCAAGCAACATCGAGCAAGTCATTCCCATCCGTGCGCTTGTACTTCTGAATAAATTCATGGAGCTTGTTTGCTTCTGCAACATAATCCTTCCCCATAGTGCTATAAATGTCATCGTAATATTTTTCTGATCCAGCAAGCATGATTTCCTCCACGTTTATCTGTGATTGAGAATCTCCGCAATATGTATAACTCTCTGCTGTTTCTTTTGCCTATGCAATCCACCTGCAAGATGCATGAGGCAACCAGCCTCGGTCACGACCAGGGTGGGGGATTGGGTGATTTCAAGATTGCTGATCTTGCGCTTCAACCATTCTGCTGAAAGTTCAGGGTGTTCCATCGAAAAGATGCCACCGAAGCCACAACATGAATCGGCTTCCGGCAGATCAACCAGCGTCGCGCCTCTAACGTTTGCCAATAGGGCGCGCGGTTGGCGGTCAATGTGCATGCCGCGCAACGTGTGACAGGAGGGATGATAAGTGAGTGTTCCCTCCCAGCGCGCTCCCAGATCCGTGACGCCCAGTTTATCGACAAGATATTCAGTGAATTCATACACACGATTTCCGATGGTCTGCGCGCGTGGCAGCCAATTGGGATCATTCTGAAACAACTCGATATATCCATGTTTGAGCATGTGCGCGCAGGAACCGGAAGGGACAATGATATCCCCATCTGTTTTTTCGAATACGCGGATCGTATGTTCCACGATCGGGCGCGCCTCTGCCCGCAGGCCCGCGTTGAAGGGAGGTTGTCCGCAGCAGGTTTGGTCGCGCGCAAACTCAACCGTGAGACCGAGGCGGCGGAGAATGCTGACGATAGCCTCACCCGTTTGCGGGTAGAATGAATCGACCAGGCAGGTGATGAAAAGTTGCACAGTCAGCATGAGTCCATTGTAATCCGATTTCGATTTCAAAATTTCGAGACTTGATTCCAAAAAGTTTGGTATCATTCCCCGCCATGGACACATTCCGTACCCAATTGCCCGATGGATTTAATTTACCCAAACGCCTGAGTCGCCTTGGTGAGTTGGCTTACAACTTATGGTGGATATGGCAACCTGAAGCCGCGCGTGTGTTTGGTCGGCTCGATTACGATCTGTGGGAGCGGCTCGGTCACAATCCGATTCGACTCTTGCGTGAAATCGACCGTCAGCGCTTAAGTCAGGCTTCCAGAGATAAGGAATATCGCGCGGTCTATGACCGTGTGTTTGCTGATTTTGATTCGTATATGCATCAAACCGACACATGGACGAGCCGGGCGCATTCTGAATTGACGGCACGTCCGATTGCATATTTCTCTATGGAGTTCGGTCTGCATGAGACGCTTCCGATCTATTCGGGTGGGCTCGGCGTGTTGGCTGGCGATCATCTCAAGGAAGCCAGCGATCTTGGACTGCCATTGACGGGTGTTGGGTTCATGTACGCCGAAGGTTACTTTTCTCAGCGCATTACGGAAGATGGCTGGCAGGAAGCTCTCAACAATATGCAGGATTTTCGCAACCTGCCCGCCTTGCCTGTTTTGGATGACGCTGGAAATCGCTTGTGTGTGGATGTGGAATTCCCTGACCGAATTGTGACACTGGGACTATGGGAGATTCGCGTCGGCCGCGTTCCCCTTTATCTTCTCGATTCGAATTTGGACCCGAATACGGAATACGATAAACAATTGACGGCTCGTCTCTATTGGTCTGACCTCGACCGCCGCGTGATGCAGGAGCTTTTGCTCGGCGTGGGCGGGGTGCGTGCCTTGCGTGCATTAGGATATAACCCGTCTGTGTGGCACATGAATGAAGGTCACGCGGCGTTTTTGATTCTGGAACGTGCGCGTGAACTCGTAGAGGCAGGTCACTCGTTTGAAGAAGCCAGCGCGAAGACACGCGGACAAAACGTCTTCACCACGCATACGCCTGTCGCCGCAGGTAACGATGAATTCCCGTTATGGCTGATCGAGAAATATCTGGCGGCAGTTTGGCCGCAGCTTAAATTAACACGGGATCAGTTCTTCGATATTGCCCGTCATCAAATGCCACAGGGTGAGATGTTCAGTATGGGTGTTCTGGCGTTGCGAAATTCAAATGGCCGCAATGCGGTCTCTGAGTTACACGGACAGGTGGCGCGCAAGATGTGGCGCTTCCTTTGGAAGGATGAAGAGGAAAAGGATGTACCAATTACCCATGTCACGAACGGCGTGCATGTCTCCAATTGGATGGCTCGACGCTTGTTCAAATTATTCAAAGACCACATTGCGGATGATTGGTATGACAGCCTCGATGACAAGAGTCTCTGGTCGAGGGTGGATGATATTCCCGACGTCGAGCTATGGGCGGTTCGCCAACATCTAAAACGCAAGCTCACGATGTACATGGGCGAACGCGTCCGTGAGCGCTGGCGTGCAGGTGGGTTCCATCCGGTGCAGGTGGTCTCTTCGGGTGTGATGCTCAATCCCTACGCGTTGACCATTGGATTCGCGCGTCGCTTTGCCACATATAAGCGGGCAAGCCTCGTATTAACCGATGTTGAGCGCTTATTGAAGATCATCAACCGCCCGAACATGCCTGTGCAGATCATCTTCGCCGGTAAGGCGCATCCAGCCGATGAACCTGGCAAGCAATTGATCCAACAGGTG
>DASWEH010000521.1:0-6015 GCA_036394895.1 Anaerolineales bacterium | reverse complement strand
AGACTACGCCAGATCGGTGTAATCCTCGCTCTTCTCATTTTGATGGTTGGTGCGATCACTCAACTAGCACCTTTGCTTTACATGGTCTCTACATCGCTCAAAGATCAAAAAGGTATCTTCGAACTGCCCATTCGCTGGATTCCCAATCCCATCAAATGGGAAAACTATCAGCAGGTGTGGACGAAGATCGAGCTCTGGCGCGGCTTTGTCAACTCACTGTTCATCGCGATTACAACCACCGTTGGAGAAGTTCTCGTCAGTGCTGCTGCAGGATATGCCTTTGCGCGTATGAAGTTTCCGGGGCGCAACTTCTTTTTCGGATTACTCCTGACCACATTGATGATCCCTGGCGTAGTGACGATGATTCCATCTTTTATCCTGTTCCGCACGTTGAAATGGATTGACACATATTATCCACTTATTGTGCCGCTGCTCTTCGGTACGGCATTCGCTACATTTCTCTGCCGCCAATACTTTGTTAGTCTACCTGTCGAACTGGAAGATGCCGCGAAGGTGGATGGCGCGAATCCCTTACAAACCTTTTGGTATATCTTCCTACCGCTTGCCGGGCCGGTCCTTGCCACACTCGGTGGATTAGGCTTTATTGCCCGCTGGAACGATTACCTTGGGCCTCTCATCTATATCAGCAGTCAGAAAAAATATACTGTCCCGCTCATGTTGGCGCAGCTCAATGGCCTGTATGAACGTCGCTGGGATTTACTGATGGCCGGATCCGTGATTGCCATCATTCCCATCGTCATTATTCTGCTGGTCATGCAAAAGTATTTTGTGGAGAGCGTGGCAACTACCGGTTTGAAAGGCTAGCACCACACTGTGATGAGACGTGTTTCCATCCTAATAATTTTTGTGCTCACCGCGTGCACTGGCCCTATCCCTTCCGTTCCCACACAGACTCCTGTGCCTATACTGAGTCCAACTTCAATCCTCACTTACACCAATCCGGTTTTCTTCGGTAATTTTCCTGACCCATTTGTTTTGCGCGTGGACGATACTTACTACGCTTACGCTACCAACGCCGATGACACGAATGTGCAAATGATCCGCTCCACCAACCTGAGAGATTGGGAATGGGTAGGCGACGCCTTACCACGTTTGCCAGATTGGGCAGCATGGCATCAGAGTCTTACGTGGGCGCCCTCGGTGTTGCAACGCGGTGGCCAGTTCGTGTTGTATTACACCGCGCGTTTCCGTGAAGCTGGAAAGCAGTGTATTTCGCGTGCGGTGAGTGATGCGCCCGAAGGTCCATTCATGGATGATTCCATTGCACCGTTTATTTGCCAGCTTGAGATCGGCGGTTCAATTGATCCCAGTCCATTTGTGAATGAGGATGGCAAAGCATATTTGCTTTGGAAGAATGATGGCAATTGTTGCAATAAGCCGACAGGCCTATGGATTCAACAACTGAGCGAAGACGGCTTGTCACTCATTGGTGATGCGACTGAATTAATCCGCAAAGACCAAATGTGGGAGTATCCCCTGATTGAAGGTCCTTCGATGGTCAAACAAAA
Source organism: Anaerolineales bacterium (assembly GCA_036394895.1). Classification (GTDB taxonomy): domain Bacteria; phylum Chloroflexota; class Anaerolineae; order Anaerolineales; family Villigracilaceae; genus Defluviilinea. The sequence goes on along the minus strand of DASWEH010000521.1, from coordinate 4,486 downwards.
TAACAAGTATTATCTGTTCTATTCCGGTAATTGGTGGGAGAGTCATGAATATGCAGTAGGCTATGCTGTCTGTAACTCGATCGCTGGTCCCTGTATTAAACCTCTCAAAAAACCGCTTTTTGGTTATAAGGGCAGCGTAATGGGTCCAGGTGGGCAGGAGTTTTTCACAGATACCCAAAGCAATCTTTGGATGGCTTATCACGCCTGGACTTCGCCCAATGTAGGCTACCCTGGCGGCTCGCGCAGCCTGCGCATCGACCGCGTAACATTCGTAGACGGCAAACCGGTCATCAACGGCCCGACAGATGATCCACAACCGTTACCCTGATCACAAGTTATTGCCATTTATGACTGACATCTCCTTCTTATGGGCAACCGGGATTGAAGACACTTTCATTCCCCATGCCCGGCCTGGCCTGCGTGCGCTCGATGAGTATGAATTAACTCAGCATTACAAACTGTGGAAACGCGATTTCGATTTAGTTGCCGAGACTGGCGTAAAAGCTGTGCGCTGGGGAATTCCCTGGTATCGTGTCCAGCCTGCGCCCGCTCAATGGGATTGGGAATGGACGGATAAGGCACTGGATTACCTTGTCAACGTCAAAGGCGTCACACCGATCCTAGACCTAATGCACTATGGCACACCGCTGTGGCTGGAGAATAGTTTCATCAATGCCAGTTATCCTAAGCGTGTGGCAGAGTATGCTCACGCTGTTGCGACACGCTATAAATCCCTTGTCCGTTACTATACTCCACTCAATGAGCCGATGGTCAATGCAGACCTTTGTGGTAATAAGGCCGAATGGCCACCTTATCTTTCTGGAGATGATGGCTATATCAAATTGACATTGGCTCTTGCGAAAGGCATTATTCTCACAACGCAGGCAATTAAGGCCGAACAGCCCAACTCCACCACTGTACAAGTAGAAGCATTATGGCATACTTTTACGAAAGATAGTTTGCTGAAAGAATATGCTGCCCACAATAACGCCCGACAATATCTATGCTTTGATCTAACTACTGGGCGTGTGAAGGATGATTATATTCTTACAAACTACCTCTACTCTCATGGCATGACTGAGGTAGACCTCAACTGGTTTCGTGAAAATGCAGTGACCTTCGATTTTTTCGGTGTGAACTTTTATCCGTGGTCTTTTGGCGAATTGCAACAAAGATCAAACGGCTCGATCAAATACGTCACTGGCCATACCTTCGGTGCGGAAATTGCTGTTGTTATTCACGAAGTGCATAAGCGCTATCACATACCTATCATGATCACTGAAACATCGGCGAATAGGAATATTGCGGGCCGCGCCCAGTGGATGGATGAAACCCTCGATACAGTACGCACTCTTCGCAAAGAGGGTATTCCTGTCCTTGGATATACCTGGTTTCCATTGTTCACCATGATCGATTGGGAGTATCGGAAAGGCCGGCGTCCGCTCGAAGATTACCTGATCCATTTAGGCTTATATGATTCTGCTTTTGACTCAAAGGGTGTTTTGCGTCGTCACAAGACCCCGCTTGTCAAACGTTACCAGCAGCATATTGCCAATCCTATGCCTGCGATCGGAAACTGATATGCCTCCTCGCTCTCGTTTCTCTCTTGATGGTCAGTGGAATTTTTGGATTGATCCTAACAATTCCCAATCGTCATCAGCGCTTGATAAACACTCTGCCTCAAGCATTACTGTTCCTGCTCCGTGGCAAGCCGAAGCGCGTTTTCGTGATTACACCGGTGCAGCCTGGTATCAGCGCGAATTTGAGATTCCTGCTGAGTGGTTTTCTCCTGATCGTGTGATTTTCCTTGGCTTTGGTGCCGTGGATTACTTTGCCGAGGTCTGGCTGAATGACATTAAAGTGGGAGAGCACGAAGGTGGCTACTTGCCCTTCGAGTTAGATATGACAGAAGCGGCGCGCCCTGGTGCAAATAGGCTCACTGTCCGCGTGAATGATCCCTTGGAAATCTTTCCAGAGATCCCGCATGGCAAGCAATCGTGGTATGGAATGCTCTCCGGTATATGGCAATCAGTTTGGGTCGAGGCGCGCGCCGCGCATCACATTCAGCGAGTCAAAATTTCCACAAACGGAGAACAAGTCTCGGTGGATGTGACCGTGCACGGCGATCTAAACGGAGAACTCACCGCGGAAGTCATCGCGCCCAATGGGGAGGTTGCGGCTCGGGTTGAATCTCACTCGCCGCGCTTTTCCGTTCGAATCGAACAACCCGCAGCTTGGTCGCCGGATGAACCGAATTTATACACCCTAAAAGTAAACCTGTCAGGTTTGGAACTCGTGGACGAAGTGATCGAGACCTTCGGCTTCCGTACCATTGAAACGTATGATGGGAAAATCCTGTTGAACAGTCGTCCGTTTTACCTGCGCGCCGCACTCGATCAGGATTACTATCCGGACCTGATCTATACCCCGCCCTCGCAGGAATACATCGAGGACGAATTCCGCAAAGCCAAAGAGATGGGACTCAACTGCCTGCGGGTGCACATCAAAGTTGCTGACCCGCGCTACTATAGTGCCGCTGATAAAGTCGGTCTGCTGATTTGGACCGAGCTACCCAACCATATTTTATTAAGTGACGAAGCCAAACGTCGCGCCCGCGAGACCCTGGCTGGCATGCTGGAGCGTGATGGGAACCATCCTTCCATTGGCATTTGGACGATCATCAACGAATCCTGGGGTATTGACCTGACCGACCCATCTCAACGCCTCTGGCTGGTAGAAACGTATGACTGGCTCAAAGAGCTTGATCCAACCCGTTTGGTCATTGGCAATTCGGCATGCTGGGGCAATTTTCATGTGGCGACCGATATCGCCGATTTTCATATCTACTATGCCATGCCCGATCATTACGCACAATGGCGTGACTGGACGGAAAATTATGCGCGCCGCCCGGAGTGGCTGTTCGCGCACGAATACAGAGACTATGCTGCCTGGCAAGAGTTTGGGCGCGATCCCTGGAGCGCGGTCGAGCGTTCCATTGCAATGGAAGTACGTGAGCGCGGCGATGAACCGTTGCTGGTATCAGAGTTTGGCAACTGGGGCTTGCCAGATATGACAAAGCTTTATGAAGGAAACAACGGCACAGCACCCTGGTGGTTCGAAACCGGCTTGGAATGGGGAAATGGCGTGGTATATCCGCGCGGCGTGGAACAGCGTTTCAAAGATTATCATCTTGACCAAGTATTTCCTTCTTTGTCCGCACTCTCAGAAGCCAGTCAGCGTTTGCAGTACGAGGCGCTCAAATTTGAAATCGAGAATATCCGCTCACACGAAAGCATTCAAGGCTATGTCATCACCGAATTTACCGACCTGCACTGGGAGTGTAACGGTCTGCTCGATATGTACCGCAATCCCAAGGTCTATCATTCACGCCTCAAGGAAGTCAACTCCGATGATCTGTTGATCCCGCTCTGGGAACGGCCGGCGTTTTCTGCAGATGAGACTTGCGAGATGGAGATCATCTTCTCCCATTATTCGCCAGTTGAGATAAAAGAGGCTGTTTTGATCTGGGAAGTAAGTGGTCCTGAGTTGCCAGTAATCAGCGATCAGTTATTCGTCGATCGGACTGTGGCTTATCAGGTGAATGAGTTAGGTGTTGTACGTTTTGATATTCCTCATGTTCACCGTCCAACAAGGGCGCGGCTGGAACTGCGTCTGGTCAGTGGTGAAAAGGTGGTTGCTGCAGCCGAACAGGAATTGTATGTTTTTCCATCTGACATCGTGCTCCTGCAAGAACATTGGGGCCCTGTGAGCGGAGTAGCGCAAGTTGCTACGAAGACGACACCTGCCCTGGTACGGCTTAAGCCGCACGGCGCCAGGGAGCGCGGAAAACTAGCGTACGCACCGGAATTTCAACCCACGCTCGAGCACTTGGATTATGAAGTTGTAGATGATCTCTCCCATACGGATGTGGCCGTCGTAACAACGCTCGACGACGCCTGCCGCGAATTCCTCCTGCAGGGTGGACGTGTGCTGCTGCTCGCAGAGGCGGACGATGCGCTTCAGACCTACATTCCGGGAATTGGCGTTGGGCCGCGCAATGGAACGTCTTGGCAAGGGGACTGGGCGAGCAGTTTTGGCTGGCATCGTTTTGAGAGTCTGCCCACTGATCACGTTGTCAACTTTGCTTTTGCCGACATAACACCCGACCACGTTATTCACGGCTTCACTCCGCGCGATTTTGCATTGGATGTTTTCGCAGGTCTATTTGTTGGCTGGTTGCATAAACCGATTCCCACCATCGCCCGCAAACGAGTAGGTCGCGGCACTTTGTTAATCTCCACATTTCGACTGTCCAAAAATCTGGAAACAAATCCGCTTGCGAAGTATCTTTTGTGTAAATTGCTGGAATTACTGGGATAGATCAACTGATGGGGTTTCATCAAACGATTGATTTGGAGAAATATGGATTCCACCTACCAAAACCCCATGCCAATCAAAAACATTGGCGACCCATATTTCTCCAAAT
>DASWEH010000520.1:0-3290 GCA_036394895.1 Anaerolineales bacterium | reverse complement strand
AGGGGTGACATCTTCCCAGGTATCAAAGAACTCAGCAACCGTAGAAATGCCGTTGGGTCCCACTAATTGTGGTGCATTGCCGCCAGAAAGCATTGCCAAATAGCGGGTGGCATATTCTTCATGCGGCACGATCAAAAATTCGATTTCGATGTTGTCGTGAGTGGAATTGAATTTTTGTGCCAGTTGGTTTTGCGCGTCCACCTGGTCGGGATCGGTGCCAGTGCCCATGCCAACAAAGATCACCACTTTGACTTTTTCAGCAGGTGCTTGCGTTGCAGCAACGTTCCCTCCACATCCGGCAAGTAACATGGATGTCAGCACAATCAGCGTCAACACTTTGAATAGATTGTTTTTCATTTTCTTCTCCGGGAATTAAGCAGTTGATTTGGATTCAGGCGCAAAGGATTCATTATGTTGTTCTTCACCTCCTATGGGTGTAAGGAACTCCTCCTGTGAATTGTTGGATAACGGTAGTTGACATCCGCAGGATTCACGGATGACCAATTCCGTTCGCATCAGAGTCAACGCCTGAGCCGGCTCGCCGTGCATCAGGCGTGCCAGTTGGCGGACAGCTTCGCGACCCACCTCTTCGATCGGCGCGCGGACCGTCGTCAGCGCGGGGGAGAGGTAGCGGGCAAAGGGAACATCGTCGAACCCCACAACCGCCACATCTCCGGGAATAGAGTGTCCTGCCATTTTAAGGGCGCGCATCGCACCGATGGCTGAGTCGTCGTCCCCCGCGAAGATCGCATCAAATTCAACTCCATCCGACAACATTTGCTGTACCGCGACAAAAGCCTCATCCTCATCAAATCTACCTGAGGCGATGAGGGCCGCGTCGAATTCGATATTGTGCGATTCGAGCGCCTCGCGATACCCACGTTCCCGCCAGACCGAATCCTCATGACCTTCGGGTCCGCGCAAAAAAACAATTCGACGCCGAGCATGGGTTTCAATCAGATGATTGACGAGCATGGCGGCGCCGTCTTTATTCTCAATCGCGATGACAGGGATATTCAATGAATCGGGCGGAGTCTGGTGCAGAAGCACCATCGGGAAATTCATGTTGTACAGGCGGTGAAGTTCGCGATGATCGAGACTATCGGTAAAAATCAACAAGCCATCTGTATTGTGCTCGCCAAGTGGACGACGTGAGGGTCCTTCCTTCTGCGTGGAGTGGATCAGCAAATCGTAGCCCGCCTCATGTGCGCCCGCTTCGATGCCTTTCAACATGGGTGGGAAGAACGCGCCGCTAATTTCCGACATCACCAAACCAATCGTATTGGTCCGCCGGCTGGCAAGCACACGCGCCGCATGACGTGGGACAAATTGCAGTTCGTCCATCGCCAGGCGCACTCGAGCTGCCTTCGCAGCATGGACGGGCGTTGTCCCATTCAGGACGCGGCTCACCGTGGCAATCGACACCTCTGCATGGCGGGCAACATCGGAAATGGTGGGTGGGCGGTTTTTTGAAGTCACTACGTTCAGGGTTTTGAAGGGATACTCGTGAAAACGCTTTCAGAAAGCGCTTTCACGAGTATACAGAAAATAATAACGAAAGTCAACAAGATGTTGTCATAAGTTTTTCATTCTGTGTCTTATTTTCTCTGTGAGCGGGATTATCTTAGTAGGAACGAGCATGAGAGCTATCAGCAAAATATGCTTAGCAAGAGTATGATTGATTCGATGAAGAATCTCAAAACTGACGTCGTTGAGACGACTTCGACTGAATCAATCTCTTCGGCATTTGAAGCGTTATTTCAGGAGCATTGGGCTCACGTGTATCGTCTCCTGAATCGACTCGTCGGTGACCCAGCCGAAGCCGAAGACCTGGCGTTGGAGACTTTCGTCCGCTTGTACCAGAGATATACGTTGCGGGAGAACGAGTCCAACCCTGGCGGCTGGCTGCATCGAGTGGCAACGAATCTCGGACTGCATTCCATCCGTAGCTGGAAACGCCGTGAACGCTACGAGCTGACAGCTGGAAAATATGCGCTTGAAGAGTCTCCAGAGGCGCGCCCGGCAGAGATCATGGCACAGGAAGAAGAACATCGCTTGGTGCGCCTGGCTCTCGCACAGATGAACGAACGGCAGTCACAGCTTCTAGTCATGCGCTACTCTGGATCATCCTACAAGGAAATTGCCAAGGCCCTCAAGCTTGCTCCCACTTCGATTGGTCCGTTGTTATTGCGCGCCGAGCGTGAATTCGAAAAACATTATCGTGCGCTCCCTGGCACCGTGCGGCTTAAGCCGTACCAGGGCAGGCGTGCAAAGGAGGAATGATGAGAAAACATTTAACAGATGGCGAACTGCGTGCAGCTCTGGATGGGGAATTGGAAGCAATGCAGCTTGAGCATCTGGAAACTTGCAAAGACTGTCAGACACGACAGCGCCAATTGCAGGCTGAACATGGACAGATTGTTCGCCAGCTTGCGTTTCTGGCGCCCGCCGATGAGCAGGTCCCTGCGGCTCAAAAGGTCTGGAATCGATTCTCTCAACAAATCGTCATGAAAAAGGAGACTTCTATGTTCAAAAAATGGTTTGCTTTCCCGGTCATCCGCGTGGGAACCGCTGCGCTTTTGATTTTGGCGCTGGTGCTGGCTTTCCCTGGCACGCGCGCCCTGGCTGGTGAATTGCTGAATCTTTTCCGTGTACAGCAAGTGACTGTGATTCCAGTAGACTTCACCGGATTAGAGCAGTTGACTGGTGATGGAGCGCTTGGAAATCAGTTCACTAAATTGATCTCAAATTCAATGGACATCACACAAAAGCCCGGTGATCCGAAAGAAGCTGCGGATGCTGGACAAGCCAGCCAGTTGGCAGGGTTCAATGTTCGCTTGCCCGATGGAAAGAATCCCTCTCAAATCCATGTGACAGATGGCGCAGCGTTTACGATGACCATAGATCGAACCAAAGCGCAGGCGTTGCTTGATGAGGCAGGGCGCAGCGACCTTGTCCTGCCAGAGTCAATTGATGGCGCCAAAATTTCGGTCAAGATTCCATCATCGGTCAGTGTGGCGTATGGAACTTGTCCCAAGCCACAGGCTGATAGCTCAGAAGTTAAGGAATCACAGATCCCCGGCCGCCGTTATCCCGATTGTGTTATCCTTGCGGAAATTCCCAGCCCGAGCGTCAATGCTCCGGCAGATGTCGATGTGGACCAGCTTGCCCAGATCGCTTTGGAATTTACAGGTATGAGCCCGGAAGATGCGGCTGCATTTACCAGCACCGTGGATTGGACATCCACCCTGGTTGTGCCGATCCCTAGAAATGCCGCCACCTATGAACAG
>DASWEH010000519.1:0-7057 GCA_036394895.1 Anaerolineales bacterium | reverse complement strand
TCCACCCACCCTCACTGGCCTGGCTGAGCGTGCAGCCGAGCTGTCACCCGATATCGGATTAGATACCCATATCCAGGATGTCGTCGGCTTGCTTCAGGAAAAGAATCTGCATGGTGTCATCCTGGTGGGTCACAGTTATGGTGGGATGGTCATCACCGGCGTGGTTGATGCTGTGCCGGAGTGCATTGCTCACCTGGTCTATCTGGATACCTTCGTGCCACGCGATGGCGAATCGATGGTCGATGTCTCGCCGCTGGTGATCCGTCTGCTGCTCCGCAAACAAACCCACGGTGATGGCTGGAGAGTCGATTCTCAAGGCACCTACGGGGTGACGACAGAGCCAGATCGCAGTTGGGTGCTCTCGAAGGTGACGCCACAACCCCTCAAGACGTTGGAGCAACCGCTTCATCTGAAGAATCCAGCCATCGTGTCAGCGATACCCCGTACGCATATTGAATGCACCAGCGGTGGTTTCTTCTTCTCACTCATGCAACGCATATTGGCCCACATATTGGCGCCGAGAGCACTTCCTCCAACGGAAGCGGGGTGGCGTCTGCGACAGTTGCCAACGGGCCATGATGCGATGATCACGATGCCGCGAGAACTGGCCGATTTACTGTTGGAAGTGGTTTGACAAAGGGCTGCTGGGCTTTATCCAAGTTTTCTTGGGGTAAGGTGAGTAGCCTTCAATTATGGTGCGTTATCGAGAAGCTCCTCTATTGATCCTCTCTATAAGAAATATGACGAAAAATGCACATGCGAACTGCGGAATGCGGGATACAGTCGAATCATCAGATATTTTTCTGCGCGGTGTTCAGTCATACCATGGCAAGTGGAAACATCCACACATACGAAAGCGTCCTGATGCGTCAACAATCAGAGTCTATGAGTATGATCACGAAATTACCGCAGTGGCTAACTCAGAGTTATCGGCTGTTCAAATTCTGATTGGATCTCCAGAAAAGTCATCACGCTGGATTTCTCTTTCAGAGAATTGCTGGGCGCAAATTGCTGAAAATCGTCTAAAAGGTTTCTTAGTCGAGATTTCTGACTAATCAAGAAGTAAAGTATGATAGTGTTGAATAGCTTCAATTGGCAAACATTGCGTTCATAAAGGTTGCCTAACAAAGCGTTCTAAGAAACAGATGTAGAGTAATTGCGAGGAGAAAACGGCTGGCAAATTAACCACAAAAAGGCGTCGAGCCCATGTTCGAAAACGACGCCATCCAGCTTTCGTCATTTGTCGAAGGGCAGACCCGGTCACTTAAGGGAAATAGCTTTCTAATCGGGGTCATGGCGCCAAGGCGCCACGCCACCAGCCTGTCCTGGACGGACAGTCCAGGGTGGATGGATCATCCGGACCGGAAACCAAGGTGCACCACGGGACTGCGATCAACGCATGTCTCCAATGCTTTGTACGGCTTATGCGTCTGCCAATTCGCAGTATACTCCCATTGCGCCCCTGTTTCTTTAGGGAAATAGGACGTTCTTGTCCTACGGAGGTGCACCCAACCCCCGGGCGAGCACCGGGGACGATGTCGCAAGCCGTTAGGCCATCAACAGCGTCTTTTAACCAAAGTAAGGAGAACCAGCAGATGGCGACCAATCCACCCAAACAGCAAGCCCCGAGGCCAAAAAAATCGGTCATACGGTGGCTGCTTGATTCTGACCCTTCGATCCGCTGGCAGGCGATGCGAGACCTGACCGATGCGCCCAACGAGGAGGTCGCGGCCGAGCGCGCGAAGGTCGCGAGGGAGGGCCGGGGCATCCAATTGCTTGCCGGCCAGGGGGCGGATGGTTACTGGGGCGCCGGCACTTCCAACCCCGAGTGGGTATCCCTGCGGGCTCTGCTGTTGTTGCGTGACATGGGGCTGGATCCGACGAGCGAGGAGGCTCGACGCACGGTCGACCGCGTCCGTGACAACGTGACGTGGCAGGGCGTGCTGCCTCAGGACGCCGCCTGGCACGGCAAGCCCCTCTTTGCAGGCGAGGTCGAGCCGTGCATCAACGGAAGGGTCGTGGCGGTCGGCTCGTACTTCGGCGAGGACGTGCAGGGCATCGTCGACCGGCTCCTGGGCGAGCAGATGTCCGATGGCGGGTGGAACTGCGAACAGGAACGCGGCTCGACCCGCGGGTCCTTCCACACCACGATCTGCGTCCTCGAGGGCCTCCTGGAGCACGAGCGTGCCACGGGCGGCTCGCCGGCAGTGAAGGCGGCCCGTGAGCGGGGGCAAGAGTACCTCCTCGAGCGCCGCATGCTTCGCCGCCTCTCAACCGGCGAGGTGATCGACCCGGCCTGGACCCAATTCTCTTTCCCAACGGGCTATCACTACGACGTTCTGCGTGGGCTCGAATACCTGCGCAGTGCGGGGATCACGCCGGACGCGCGTATGGCCGAGGCGATCGACCTCGTCGCGTCCAAGCGCGACGCGGATGGCCGCTGGCCGCTGGAGAACGTGCATCCCGACGAGTTGGACGCCGAGCTAGGAGCGGCCGAGGGCCGGCCGAGCCGGTGGAACACGCTGCGCGCCTTACGAGTGTTGGACTGGTATTCAGCACGAGACTAACGCAGATGCCGCTGGAAGGAGACTGGCAACTACCCGAACTGGCCCGTTCAGTGACACTACTATACTAAGGTGATCTAACAACCGGTTGCAGTGGACGGCGCTGAACCGGAGCGTTAGGTACTAATCCCAAGTTTTCGTCGTCGTATTTGGGAGAGATCGAGAGAGGGCTGTTTTGGGCGGCAAATGATGATATTTATCAGTTGTAAAAGTATTGGTCACGTGCCACAATTTTTTTAGTTTGGTGAGATAACCCTTGTACATTTTTCTGCCACGGGTGCACAGTAGCGGCTAATGCATATCATTCAGCCGTTCTACTGCACTTCAATTGTGCCCCGCTTAGCAACCTACTTGCAGTCCAACCGTAAGGAGTTTGGCATATGAAACGCCTGGCTTTGATTGTTCTGGAATTGGTGGTCATCTTTGGGGGAATTCGTTTCTATCAGCTCTACCGATACTCATCTCCTACCCAAGATGGCGTCGTCAGCGATTACATCCACCGTGTTACAAAGAACACTCCACAAAAACTAGAATCCATTACTGTGGTTTCTTCGACGCAATCCGGCGAACGAGGCAACGAGCAAATACTACTTTTTCGTGTCGAGGATAAAGGCTTGCAAGTTCACATTGCCGGGTACGCTATTGTCAGCCAAAGCCTGTTTGGTTGGCATGTCGAACAATTACAGATGACTGGCAAATCTCCATTGCCTGAGGATGTGCTGGCAAGTCTTGACTGGTCGGAGCGCGGTCCAGTGATTTATGGTCAGGTGTTTTTGCCCAACGCCGCGAAAGTTGAGGCGATTTTCACTGACCCTACTCATGGGCAAGTCATGATGGACGCCGAGATCCCTTTCGGTAATTTCGCTTTGTTTGGTTCTCAATACGCCGAACTTCTTGAATTCAAAATACTGGATGTTAATGGTAACGTTCTAAAACAGTTTACGAAGGATGAATTGCTAAGTAGATAAGGATGTTCAACAAAGCCCTCTTCCCGGATGCTGCGGGCGGTGCAGTCCGAAATTGAATTTCCAAGCTGCGATAAGGCTTCAGAAGTCATGTTTAAGACCTATAGGTCACATAAGGTCAATTGCCAGTTTGTAAGCAAATTGTGATCTTTGTCCATTGTGAATCCATCGCTGCCGTGTCACAATTTTGTCAGTTCGGCTCGATAAGCTTGCACTTTTATTGTTTTCCTGTGGAGCGCTGGGCGTTTGATCTTTTGTGGCGTCCCTTTTTTGAAAGTCAAGGTATTCATTAGTTAGCTGGTGGTATATGAACAAAACTTCGCTTGCCTCAAATTCTATTTTATTCCGTACGGTTTTTCTTTTCATAGTTTGTGCTCTAATCATCTTGACATCGGTTAAGTCCGCCAAAGCCGATGGAGCACCCCCTCCCGAGCCGGATATGGGAGGCGTGGCGCCGTATCAACCCATCGAGACAAACGTGCAAATGATGTCCGAGACGGTATTGATTGACGTTCTTCCTCATCCGACTCGCTGGACCACATCGGAGTTTAACTGGAATTCGAATCAGGTCAAAGTGAGAGCGAGTTTCACGCTGCGCAACCAGGGTGCAACGGAAGAAAAGATGCAGGTGATTTTTCCCTTATCGCGCCTGGATTATCCGTGGCTGACATCCAGTTACAACATTATTGGATCTTCCTTTGTCGCTATTGTGGATGGCAAACCAGTACCCATCACTCAAATTGCCACTCCGCCTGAATTGCAGGCTACCCCTGAAGGTTTGGATACGCCTCTGCCGGACGGCTTGTTTTTACCGGATGTAGGATGGGCTGGCTTTGACGTGACCTTCCCTGTACAGAAAGATGTGATCGTCCAGGTTGAATATGATATGCGGGCCGATATTATGACGGGTCTGCATCACGTGGATTATATATTGGAGACCGGTGCGGGCTGGTATGGCAACATCTTATCCGCGGATATTATCGTGCACCTTCCCTATCCTGCGACCCCTGAATCGGTCCCGCAGGCTGCTGCGGGTTGTGCCTTTTCTGGCAATGAAGTGCAATGCAAGATAGAGAACTTCGAACCGCAACGAAAAGATAATCTTTCCTTTGGTTTTATTGACACCAATGATTGGTCTCCAGCTCTCGAGCTACGCTCACGAGTGGAACAATATCCAGACGATGCAGACGCCTGGTTCAAATTAGGGGAAAAGTATTACAGGTTGGGTCTCTGGTGGGAAGATGTGATGATCAATCAACACATGGTTGATCTATCTATAGAAGCCTTCGAACAGGCGATTGCTTTGCGTCCAGCTTGGGGCGACGCACATCTTCAACTGGCGCGAGTTCTTTGGTATAACAATCCGAAATACATAAGAGGATTTGGCGGTGGTGCGCGTCAGATGAATCTTAAGTGGGAAGATCCGCTCATTCAACGGACAATCCAAGAATTGAAGCTAGCCGCGTCCTATGGAATCACCGAGGACAATTATTCCTATGATAACCTGGCCAATCAAATACATGGCGCTTTCCCTGACCTGGAACCATCACAACTACCTGCTCCCATCAAGCTCACATCAACTCCAACCAACCCGACTGTGACACCCGCATCCACCTCCAGCACCATACAAGAGGTGAAGACAATAGCCTTAGGGAATTACCACACCTGCGTGCTGACGACCGGCCGCGAGGTCAAATGCCAGGGCTTGAATGTGAAGACTCAAGTTGTCGGTGACTTCAAGGCAGTGGTCGCGGGCGATTTTTACACTTGTCTGCTTACGACGAGCGGGGGAGTCAAATGTATGGGCAAGAATAACTTCGGCCAGCTTGGTGACGGTACAACGATCGACCGGGAGATTCTTGTCGATGTGGTGGGGTTGACCGGAGGTGTTTCTGCACTGGTTGCCGGGGATAATCATACCTGTGCACTCATGACGGGCGGTGGCGTCAAATGTTGGGGGAGAAACTACTTTGGTCAGTTGGGCGGTGGCACGACGGCTTACAGCCTTGTACCTGTGAATGTCGATGGCCTGACTGATGGGGTTTCTGCGCTGGTGGCAGGGAGTGATCATACCTGTGCATTTATGCTTGCCGGTGGAATTAAATGCTGGGGTGCCAACGAGGCAGGCCAATTGGGTGATAGCAGCCTTCTTAACCGTCTCGAACCGGTTGATATCGTAGGCTTGCCAGATGATGTCACTGCATTGGCGGCTGCTTTCGCACACACTTGTGCACTCGATTCGCAGGGACAGGTGATGTGTTGGGGAGATAACAGCTATGGGCAACTCGGTGATGGAAATCCTGTTGTTCACACGGCGCCAGCAATTGTTCAAGGGCTGGATATTGGAATTGTGAAGATCGCAGCAGGAAATGGATATACGTGTGCACTTACCAGTAAAGGAGTGGTCAAGTGCTGGGGCAGGAATGATTTTGGCCAGATCGGCGGCTTTACAACTGAGGACAGTTCTACACCGATTGATGTAATCGGACTACCCAGTGGTGTTGTAGACGTAGCCGCAGGAAATAACCACAACTGTACGATTATGCAGAATGGCAGAGTGAGATGCTGGGGGATGACGGAGTATGGCTATAGCGGCTCTGAAACAGAATATGGTATCCAAGCTGATGCAACACCTACTGCCATCCCTGAATTGCCGACAGCTGCACCCGCGCCTCTCCTGACCGCTACACCGACAGAAACATCTTCCCCCACCACGGACCTTATCTGGGATCTGACCCTGCTGATCGCGATTGGTGTACTGGTTTTACTTTTGCGGCGATCAAAGGTTGGAGGCAGGAGATGAGCAGATAATGTCCAACAGCGTGCAGCCTCTTTGATCCGGTCAGACGGTTGGGAACGTGGCATTGACACAAACTATTTGGTGTATGAAGAATAGGCGATACAAACTATGACTGAAACACAATCGTACGAAATTCCCTATCCATCCAGCAGGCAACTCACATTCGACGTGGGGAGGATTGGGCTGGGGAAGCATCACGTCCGAGCGCTGCTTGAGGTGGATGTGACTGAAGCGCGGAGAATCATCAAGCAGAATCGACATGCTGGTAATAAGATCTCGTTTACGGCCTGGCTGATCAAGGTAATTGCAGATTGTGTTGCCCTCCATCCACAGATTGCGGGCGTCAACGATGCGAAGCGCAATAAAGTGCTGGTGTTCAAAGATGTGGATATCTCGATTGTCGTAGAAAAGACTGTGAATGGAACGCGAGTTCCCCTGCCGTATGTCATCCGTAGGGCGGATAAGAAAACGCTATCTCAGATCCACGATGAAATCGAATCGGCAAAATCTCAGCCCGTTGAGAGTGAGGGTAACTATGTGCTTGGTGAAGAACAAAGCACACTGGGAATGAAATTGTTCGTCCGTCTTCCGCAATGGCTGCGACTGATCCTGATGCGCCTGTTAGTACTTAACCATCCCCAGCGAGTAAAAGACATGATGGGCACAGTCATGATCACCACCGCAGGCATGGTAGGGCACACGCGCGGCTGGATCATGCCCTTCGGTAT
>DASWEH010000518.1:0-6516 GCA_036394895.1 Anaerolineales bacterium | reverse complement strand
GTGGGATGCTCGATGACCAATTGATTTAGTTGACGGTTCGCCAGGGAGATAAAAAGATTTGCAATTAGCGCAACACTAAAAACCAAAAGCGGAGACAAAAGTTGCCCGGGTTGGCTCGCAATGCCTAGGGTTAACAATCCGGGGATCAGTGCTGCCCAGCGAAAAGCCAAGAGAAAGGTAAACATGCGGCTTGCATGGAAGAAAGTCACTAGTTTTGCGAACATGAACGTTGTAAGATGATTATATCCGAATCACCCGCGCGGGGGAGGCAAATCCCCCTGTGTGCGGGATAGTGCTTGGGGACCTCAGTGATTATCATAACCTTTAACGGTACTGACTTATAACCCATAAATATGGAGTTCAAGGCTGCCTGGCTCTCGATGGTCAGGCTGAAAGCATATAGGTTCCGTGCCAAGGAGGCCAGAATGGATGTAATCAAAGAGGATCAGGTGCTGGATTGTTCGGGGATGCTTTGTCCTATGCCGGTGGTCAAGACCTTCAAAGCAATCAAGGCGATGGAAGTGGGCCAAATCTTGAAGATGGTTGCCACAGATCCCGGGGCGCCGCCTGATATGGAAGCCTGGAGCCGCCAAACGGGGAATGAGCTGCTGCGGTCCATGCAGGAAGATGGGAAGTTTGTTTTCTATATTCGCCGGACGAAATGAACCAAAAGAATATTCTCAGGAGGAGACCATGTCAAAGTCTGATCCAAATGCACCCAAGCGACTGGCACTTATCGCTAGCAAAGGAACTCTAGATTGGGCCTATCCCCCATTTATTCTCGCCAGTGCAGCTGGCGCGATGGGTTGGGAGGTAGGCATTTTCTTTACTTTTTATGGATTGACTCTTCTTAAGCCGAAACTGACTGCCGCGGTGACGCCTGTGGGTAACCCGGCCATGCCGATGAAGATGCCTTTTGGCCCTGAAGGATTCCAAAGTATCAACTGGCCCATTCCGCAACTCATCATGGCAAATGTGCCTGGTTTCAACGCTCTTGCGACGACTTTAATGAAGCAAACCTTTGAGAACAAAGGTGTGGCGACGATTGAGGAACTGCGCAATATGTGCGTGGAGATGGACGTCCGCATGATTGGCTGCCAGATGACGATGGATGTTTTTGGTTTCAAGCGCGAGGATTTCATCAAGGAATGCGAGATCGGTGGCGCTGCAACGTTCCTTGAATACGCGTCAGAAGCTGATGTGCAGTTGTTTATTTGATGAGGCAATGAAATGGATATGCTTTCAATTGAAACAGATAACAGGCAAAGTGTCTCTGTTATGAAGGTCAAAGGACGAGTGGACTCAGAGACTGCACCTGAATTAGATGATGCACTTACCAAACTTTTGCAAAACAACAAAAATAAGATCATTCTCAACTTGCAGGATGTTAACTATATGTCCTCCGCAGGTTTACGGGCAATGGTCAAGGCGTATCAAAGTGCAAATAAATCTGGTGGGGATGTGCGTCTTGCTGCACTATCAGAACCCATCGAAGTGATCCTACGCACCGTCGGCATGATGCAGATGTTCAAGATGTTTTCAACCAGCGAAGAAGCGGCAGCAGGCTTTTAGCCGCTTCCCAATCAGCGAGGGCAGTTATGTGGAAAACGAACGATCCGGATACTAAGAAAATTTTGTATGTTCAAACGCATGGGGAAAAAGATCCTGAGCGGACTGCGACTCCGTTCTTCCTTGCGACCGCCGGCGCGGCCATGGACAACGAAGTCTGCATCTATTTCACAATGAATGGTCCGCAGTGTCTTGAAAAGGGCAACGGCGACAAGATCGTCATACCACGCAAGGGGGGCAACGGAAAAGAGCTAAAGTATTTCATCGACCAGGCAGTTGAGATGGGTGTGCGTCTTTTTGTCTGTCAGCCCTCACTCGACCTGCATGGCTATACCATGGACGACATGATCGAAGGCGTCGAGATGATCGGCGGCGCTGCGTTCAACGATATGGCAGTCCGGGCCGATGCGGTGATCGCATTCTAGATGATTTGCCACAGTGACAAGGAGGACACAGAGAAAAAACCAACTTTGTGGCTCCGTGTCCCTGTGGCAGGTCCAGGAGGCAGACATGCCAACGACTCTCGATAACTGGAATCCAGGTAAGGCAGAAAACCGCCACCCCGAAGCGACTTATGAAGAGAAGGAACGTCTCTTTCTCGAAGTCAAAAATGATGTGCGCTACAAAGACTTCATCTATGGATGTTACGAGTGCGGCATTTGCGTATCTGCCTGCCCCTCGGCACGTTTTTATGATTTCAGTCCTCGCGTGATTGCGCAGGCAATTGCACGCGAGGATGTCGAGCGCATTTACGACATTATCACTGAAGATATTTGGAATTGCGCACAATGCTTTTCCTGTGTACGCTGTCCAAGACAAAATAACCCTGGGGGCCTCGTTACGATATTGCGCGAAGTTTCCCTCAAAAACGGATTACAGGAATCGAAAGATGCGTTGCAAGGCTACAGCCGTGTAATCTATAAAGTCATGCTCAAAGGAAATCAGGTTTCGCCTGACATGCTCCAGCCTGATTTCTTTCCGGATTGGGGCCCATGGGTGCAAAACTTTTCGCAGAACATGCACGTCTGGCGCAAAGCGATTCCGATGGATTCGATCCGCGGTCTCACCGATGTTGCCTGGCGTACCGATCGCAAAACATTGCTTGAGCTCTATACGATTTGGTTTGAGTCAGGCAATATGGACATCATCAAGGAACTGGACGAAAGTTTATATGATTTGTTGACTGAAGTCATGCAGGAAGAATTGGAAGAAGGTTAATACCTTCTTCCTTACCTGAATTCGATCCTGTTTTATTGGTTTGATCCAAACAGAAAACGGAGAATTGCCATGACCGAAAATTTGACAACTGTTGAACAGATCCTTGAACGAAAATCCCATCCGGTTGTGCGTGATGCATCAATCGCCCCGACGCATGATATGCACGACCTTTTGCTGGAGCTGGAAGCGAAGGGTGAGATCATCCTTCAACGGGTGCCCGAGCCATATGTAGAGTTCACGACGAAATATGGACGCAAGAAAAAGATTCCAATTGAACACACCTGGCATCATAAGTCCTGTGGTCACTGTGGACATATCCCTGGTTATGCGTCTTCCATTCTCTGGCTTCACCGTCAGTTCAATTTGGACTACAACGATCCCACAGACCAAACCTCCTGCACTGGCTGGAACTATTACGCATCAGGCGCGTCCAACGCGGTTGGACAAGCGGCAGTCATGTCACGCAACTTCGCTGCCGCGTATGAAACGGGATACTTTCCCATGATCCATTGTGGCACCAGTTTTGGTCATTACAAGGAAATCCGCGAGCAACTTGTGCATCACAAGGAACTGCGCGACGAAGTCCGCCGCATTCTCGGCAAAATGGGCAAGCCGCTTGTCATCCCCGAAGAGATCGTTCATTACAGCGAGTGGGTCTATGCCATGCGCGATCGATTTGCCGAAAGACAACTTGTGGATATGAGTGCCATCACTGCCACGGTTCACCCCGCATGTCATTACTATAAGATCATTGCTGAAGATGCCATCTACGATCCCGAAATCTACGGTGGACAGCGTACCGCGGTTGTCACTGCTTTGCTCGAAAAACTTGGTATCAATGTGGCTGATTACTCAACCTGGTTTGATTGCTGTGGTTTTGGTTTCCGTCACGTGCTTGTGCAGCGCGACTTCACCCGTTCGTATGCTGTACTTCGAAAAATAGAGACAATGATCAATGAAGCCAACCCTGACGTGACAATAACTCACGACACAGGTTGTGTAACCACATTGGATAAAAGTCAATTTGCTGCAAAGGCACATGACCGAAAAGTGGGAGTGCCTGTTCTATCTGATGCGCAGGTCGCGGCGTTGGCGATGGGTGCGCATCCATTCCGCGTTGTGCAGTTCCACTGGCATTCCACGGACTGGCGTCCTTTCCTGGAGAAACTCGGAATCAACTGGCAAAAGTACTGGGACGAATTCCAAGGCGACCTCGATCAGATTCGCGCCGGCACAAAATCTGGAATCACATGGCAGGATGCAGATCAACCGATCAATCTCACGGCGTAAATAACCTGCAAATCGAGTAACCCTGAGCGTTCTTAGCGAAGGGCGTATCGAGAATAGCGAATTTTGGAGGAACAACAATGACATCTGGAAAAGTGCTCATCATAGGCGGCGGACCATCGGGGCTTGAATCTGCGCGCTGTGTGGCTGAACTGGGCGGCGAAGCCATTCTCATCGAAAAGCGCGAACGACTCGGTGGCACACCCGATCGCGAGAACTATGCCAAGCTGACGCATCACTGGCGCGACGCGTCTGAAGCCATGGCCGAAATGGCTGCTGCAGTCACGGACAATCCAAACGTGGAAGTGAAGTATCAAGCCGAAGTGAAGGGTATGTCTGGGAGCGCCGGCAACTTCACGGTGGAGATCGAAGCGGGCTGCGTGGCTGAATCCCTGAATGTGGGCGCGGTCATCGTCGCGACAGGCTTTCAGCATTTCGATCCAGGTCGCGCGACGCAATACTATAACTATTATTCATTCCCCGATGTCATTACGCTCACTGATCTCGAAAAAATGTTGAGAGAACATAACGTGGTGCGACCATCGAATGGTGAAGCGCCTAAGAAAATCGCGTTCGTACAATGCGTGGGGTCGCGTGATCGTCAAATTGGAAATGAATATTGTTCAAAAGTTTGTTGCGGCATTGCCAGTAAACAAGCGATTGAATTACGCCAGCAAATCCCCGATTCAAAAGTTTTCATCTTCTATATCGACATGCGCATGTATGGCTATTGGGAAAATGAAATCTACTGGCCCGCGCAGGAAAAATATAACGTCAATTACATCAAAGGCGTGATCAGCGAAGTGTTGCCGAAGGGCAATCAATTGCTGGTGCGCGGCGAAGATACCACAATGAGCCGCCCCATGGAAGTGACGATGGATATGATCGTACTTTCGGTTGGGATGGAGCCCAGTGCTGGCACGCGAGCCATCGCGCAACTGTTGGATATTCAACAAAACAAATACGGCTTTATTGAAGCAGGCGGGGCAGGTGGATTGGATCCTGTTGCAACCTCGAAGGAAGGCATCTTCGTTGCGGGTGCGGCGTCCGGTCCTGCTGACCTCGATGACTCCATTTCAAAGGCAGGTCTCGCAGCCGCACGCGCGGTTGCTTCTGTCCGTAAAGTCATGGTGATGGCATAACATGGCCTTACCTCAGCGGCAGAGTCACATCGTCAAACAGAAAACGGGACCGGATGATCCCATCCTTGAAGAGACTTTGCAAGAAGCGCTCAAACAGGTTTCTCCCGAGGATGTGATCGCGATTGCGGATGAACTTGCCCAGCGACATGCCCTGCTCTTTCTTGGTGTGGAAGCTGATTCTGCCCGCCTATCATTATCCTTCTCGGACATCGCTGCCGCAGTAACGCATACACGGGCAAATGCAAGAATAATCACAAATTATTTTGCCGAAGGTGATTTCAGCATGTTCGAAGATTTATTGCATGGGGAATCGCCTGCTCCTGTTCGAGTGGCAAAGCTTGTAGAGCAATTAAACGCGCTGGATACGAGGCTTGCTTTAGAACTTGCCTCTGGACTTTTACACAACACATCTCCTAATTACCACTGGTTGTGGACTCGCTGGCTGTGGGACCCAACCACAGGCACTGGCATTCTGCCATTACTTGCGGGAAGTACACATAACCTGCTGGCAGATAACCTCTCAGATGGATATGCCCGTGTAGGTGCGGTCACTGCCATGAGTATGAAATTTGCCGAGGGCACAGGCTTGTGGACGGATGAGTTGGTAAGTAATGAGAAACGAGCGCGCTTCGCCAACAGCGCGTTTCTGGCATGTGCTTATAACGTTTATCTTTACGGTACGACCAGTTGGAGATTAAGTCGTGAGTTCAATAATTTGTTGCCCTCCTTGCCGAATATGGCGAGAAGATTGCTGGGTTTGCCGAAGATGAAAGAAGAACCCCCGATGGTCGAGTAGCCCCGAATGCTTATGGAGGGGCGTATCGAGACCATCAATTGCAAGTGAATATGAAATGTGTGGTCTCGATATGTTCCTCGCTATCGCTTGGAACTACTCGACCACCGAGTATGAATGAAATAGGAGACCATAATTCATGGCTGGTCCGATCAAAGCAAAATTTGTAGAAAAAGAACATGCTGTAGTAGACGGCGTGGATATTTCTGGTCACTGGAACCGCATGTTCGAACAGCGGACGATCTTCGAGTACACACCTGAACTCATCGAAAAGATCGCATCCATTCCAAATGCAGAGTCCTTTGCGAATTGTTATCAATGCGCCAAGTGTGTCCCGGTTTGCCCTGTAGATGTGGTCGGCAATTATGGTCCGCGCAAACTTTATCGTTATGCTCAAACAGGCATGGACTTGACCGAAGCACCCGAACTCTGGCTTTGCACCACCTGTGCCAACTGCCTGCGTGTATGTCCCAAAGAAGTGAACATGGTCAAGATCATGCCCGCTGC
>DASWEH010000517.1:0-11214 GCA_036394895.1 Anaerolineales bacterium | reverse complement strand
CCATTTGCGCAAGAGGACAATCCCAACAAAAGCAGCCATCAACCATGCCCAAAACAGGACGGAGCCCTGCTGCCCTCCCCAAAGCGCGGTCACACGCAGGAACGAAGACATCGCACGGCTGGAGACATCGTACACATAGGCAAGAGAGAAATCGTAGGTGTACAGAGCATACACAATCACAAGGACTGGTATGGTTAGCAATGGGAATACCAGTAAAGAAGCATTGCGGGCGCTATCCACCCAAATTGGCTTTGTGGATTGACCTCCATATAAGGAGGCAAAGGTGGCATACAAACTCAGCAGAAAAGCGATGGTGAGGGCGATCAAGCCAATCTCAACGAGCATGATGATGTACTCCAGTTTCTAGGGATATTGTTCTGCCAGTAATTCCTCGATTTTTTGATCGAGTTCGGGGGATTTTAGCGGACCAATATGGACGCCGCGTAATTCACCATTCTTCGCAACATAGAAGGTTTCTGGAACTCCTTGAATGTTATAGGCTTGCGCGGCCACCGTGCCAATGTCCGGTCCGTTGAGATAGGTAATATCAAATTCGTCGATATACGCCAGGGCTTCCTTTTCCGTATCTACCCAATCTACGCCGACAAATATGACATTCTTATCTTCATACTTGCGCCATGTTTCTTCCAAATACGCGGCCTCTTCACGGCAAGGAGGGCACCACGAAGCCCAGAAATTGACAATGACCACATGCCCACGGTGTTCACTCAGTGTGAAGGTGCGGCCGTCAAAACCAGTGATATTAAACTCGGGGGCCAGTCCACTCGATTTAGGGCCTGCTTGTACCTTCTTCAGTCCCCATCCCAACAGGGCTAATAAGGCAAGGATAATCGCGAGCGCGATGATGAGGCCCGTTCGCTTGCTTTTGCCAGCGGGACTTACGCTTTCAGGCATAGATTGTTCGTTCATTGCTTATTTTTCTTGGGTAGGCGCTGTGATTGACGTGGTGTGATGCTGGTGTTTAGTGTGCTCCTCGGAGGAATGATCGTGTCCCATAAAACGCATCATCAACAAATGCGAAAGTGGGCAAAGCAAGATCATGCCGTAAAACAGAACATTGTTCAGTGGCACCTTAAAGAAGGAAACCAACACCACTCCCACTACGGGGATTAGACAACACAGAATCATCAGCCACATATGTGATTTTTTCATGAGTAGACCTCCAGGATTTGTTGAAGTGCCTCATCGGCCAAGGTTGGATCGACGGCGAGCCAGATCACCAGATTTTTGAATTGGAAATAGTAATGCTTCTGGCCCATCCCTTCTAATACATAAATTTTGCGACTGCGGTCCTTGATTTCATTGACAGGCGTAAAGGGAGAATTTCCCTGCGCGATCTTGCTTTGCATGGCATTTGTCATTTCAAGGGCGATTGACTCAGATTGTGTGCCGGCAATCCATAATGTAATTTGACGGTCGCCATATATTCCGATCGCACCAGAAACGACGGGGAATTCCTTGCCATGCAGGTCCGCAAATTCCGAGATCGCGTCAGAACCAATCTGGGTTTCCGTCAGGCTCAACCCGGCAAGCCGCTTCGGCAGGTTGATGGTGTTTGGCGAGCTTGCGCGGTTATTCAAATATAGCTGGCCAACTGCTGCAACACTTAGCAGAAGTCCTAGCGTGATCAGGACAAGCGGAAAGATGCGCTTCATCACCATGATTATCTTATTCCGTACCTAATTTCACAAGCGCTTAAAAGCGTATTGCTTGAGTAGGCAAATATGCTTACTTGCGGTCTTGTCTGCAAAAGATTTTCAAAACGAGAATGCCGTCTATCCATCTGTAGGCATTTAAGCGTGGGAAAGCTTCCCCAAATGATTTAGAACTTTGATGTGCGAACCCTATAGCACCATCCAACTCAGAAACAAATTACCCATGCATAAGATAGGACAGCAACCGAATTTACTTTCATCTCATCTTTTCATAAACTGAGATGGAGTTTATTAAAGGAGGACGCCATGCAGGAAATTGAAGTTATTTTGCTTTTGATGCTCCTTCGTGTGATCCTGCCGCTTGGACTGATACTTGGGATTGGTGAATACTTCAGGCGGCGAGAAATCCATGATTTGTTTCTACCAACCACGAGGTGACTCGTGGAGACGATTCTCGCAATCCTTGCCGTCAGTGCCGGGTTCGTGATTCGGCTGGCTATTCCGATCTCCGTCACATGCATCCTGGTCTATTTCCTACGCAAGTTGGATGCGCGATGGCAGCGAGAGACACAGAATGAGCTCCCAGCAACACAAAAACCGGAATGCTGGAAGATCAAAAACTGTTCCGCCGAACAACGTAAAGAATGTATTGCATATTCTTCCTCCCTGCCCTGTTGGCAGGTTTTTCGTTTACCAAACGGCTATCTTCGTGAAGAATGTCTGTCCTGTAAAGTTTTCAGGGATGCACCTATTCCATCATTCAAAGTTGATCCAAGGAGAATGTAACGTATGACCTCTCGAATTGAACGCTGGTTGATTGCCCTCGTGTTTGCGTTGTTTGCCGCGGGCGTAACGCTCATCATTGCCAGTGCACAATCTGGCACAGTTCCTCCTGTGCAAACTTCGTCGGATTGTGCGTCCTGCCATAGCGAAGTACAGATGACTTGGCAAAACGGGTCCCATAGGAAAGCAGGCAGTGACCCGATCTTTCTGGATGAATGGAGCAAGCAAGCCAAACCTGGTGCATGTCTGGCGTGCCACACTACGGGCTTCGATCCCGCAACTGGTACTTATAAAGCAGATGGAGTAACTTGTGAGTCCTGCCATAATCCCGTGCCCCCAGACCATCCAAAAAATCCGATGCCTGTTGCACCGTCTGTAAAATTATGTGGGCAATGCCACAGCAGTGAACGCTTTGAGGCGCCAAACTCACAAGCAACTACACATTATGAACGCGGTATCGCCTGTGCAAGTTGCCATGATCCCCACAGCACTTCGCTCCAAAGAGTTCCGGGGCCACGAGACGCTGTAAAAGCGGATCCAGTATCGCAACTGTGTGTCACCTGTCATAAAGAGTCCAATATGAATTTCTCTCTAACCGCGCATGCACAGAAGGATGTTTCTTGTGGCGACTGCCATGTCAACGAAACGGATGGCGTGGAACGCGCACCGCATACTGTGCCCGATCATTCCTTCCAAGCAAATGTAGCATCCTGCAATACATGCCATGCACAACAAATGCATAGCCCAGCAGAAGCGACAAACACCAAGGAAGCTAACGCAGCGGTTGTAGCTGAACCCACCCCAGAAGTTCAACTTGCGTCGCTCACTCCGGCCCCAGCTTCGGTAAGCCCAATCGGATTCTCGGCAATAGCGGGTTTGATTGGTCTTGCAGGCGGTATGGTGCTGGCTCCCTGGCTAGAGCGCTGGTATCGACGCGTGGCAAAGCAGAATCGCGAGGAGCAAGATGACTAAGACAAACATCAATCGACGTGAATTCTTGAAGCTGACCGCCGTTGGCGTTGCAGTCGCTGGAGGAACGCGTGCGATCACCTCGACCAAAGCATCCAGTGACGTGCCCAAAGGTGAACATCGATGGGTGATGGTGATCGATCAAAATAAGTGTATCGGCTGCGGCTATTGCACATTGGCTTGCCAGGCACATAATGATATCAACCCAGATATCCAGTGGAACACAGTTACGGAAGTGGAGATGATTGGAAAGAAGCATGTCTTCCTTCCACGCCCATGTTTACATTGCGAAAAAGCGCCCTGTGTAGAAGTGTGCCCCGTGCAAGCAACATATCATCGTGATGATGGAATTGTGATGATGGATTATGAACGCTGCATTGGATGCCGGTATTGTGAAGTAGCCTGTCCATACCAGGCGCGCTCTTTCAACTGGACAGCCTTCGAAGATGAAAATCCTCGGGTTCCGGAATGGGGCACGCCAGAAATTGAACGACGTCCACGCGGTGTGGTGGAAAAGTGTTCCTTCTGTTATCAGCGCGTGGATCGTGGTCTTGAACTTGGTCTGACGCCTGGTGTTGATCCGGATGCGACTCCCGCTTGTGTCGTTATTTGTCCGGTAGGCGCGCGCATGTTCGGTGATCTGAACGATCCAGAGTCCAATGTTAGCAAGGCACTGCGCGAGAACCCGTCCTACCAATTGCGCGAAAATCTGGGGACCGGACCCCGCGTTTATTATCTGCCCGCTCGCCCGCAGAAAGAGGCGTAACATGTTGAACAATTTGCGTTCCAAATTTTTTACACCGTGGATGCTGTGGCTCGGCATCATGGGGCTTATCCTATTGACTGGAGCGGCTGGTAGTATTTTGGTCTTCTGGAAAGGATTGAGCATCACCAACCTTACTAATTTGGTGCCGTGGGGTCTATGGATCACCATCGATCTTTCCTCAATCGCGCTTGCTGCGGGTGCATTCAGTCTGTGCGCGGCTGTGCATTTGTTCGGTCTGAAGCGCTATGAACCAATTGCACGCACGGCAACGTTCGTTGGATTGATTGGCTACACTATGGCGATGCTTGCCCTTGTGCTGGATATTGGCCGCCCTGACCGGTTTTGGAAAGCATTGGTCTACTGGAATCCACACTCCCTCCTATGGGAAGTAACGATCGCTATCATGTTGTACACAACCGTGCTGGTCTTTGAAACGATGCCAATATTTTCCCGCCTGGAATGGCTGCGGAAACATTTCCCAAAATTAGCCGCAAAGATGGAATCTGTTCACCACTATGCGCCCGTCCTCGCCATCATCGGGCTGGGACTATCAAGCATGCATCAATCTTCTCTCGGTGCAGCGTATGGCATCATTAAGGGGCGACCTTTCTGGTTCAAGCCGGAGATGTCTGTACTGTTCATGTTCTCAGCGATTGTTGGAGGCATTTCCCTCACACTGTTTGCTTCCATGCTGGCTTCTGGACTCACACCCAAAGCGAAGGTCAACGATGTCTTAATCGAACGTGTTGCGCGCTTTGTGGGCTGGTTGCTGATTGGTTACTTTTACTTCCGCACATGGGATGCACTTTCGATGTCATACACCTATGATCCCGGCCGAACCGAGGGCTTACGTCTAATCACCAAAGGGCCGCTGGCATTCAATTTCTGGGTCGGTGAGATGCTTCTGGGAATGATCGTACCGATGATCCTGTTGTTGTATACACCCACTCGAATCAATCGCTTCTGGCGCATGGTTGCATTATTCCTCGTTGCGGCGGGCGTGGTTGCGTACCGCTGGGATATCAATATCTCCGGCTTGCTGGTTGTCATGCCGTATGCGCCAGGACAGGCAATCGGTTACACTAGTTACCATCCATCCTTGATTGAGATCGTGACCGGATCGGCAATTGTCGCCTATGGATTGACAGCATTCTCGCTCGGTGTGAAATACTTACGAGTTGTGGATCATGGTCTTATCGAGCAATCAAAAGAGACGATAAGAGAAAATGTAAACGAAAGAGTACCAGCATAAACATGTGGTGCTTCAGGGATCCACATACTAGGAAAACGGCTTATTACGAAGCAGGCTAAGCGTCTCTCACGCCGCGTCAACGAAATCATTTATAGTCATTCCTGACCAAGATTGTTTTTCAAAGAGAAACTCGTTGTGGAACACCCGATAGTTTCTTACTCTGTTGTCCACGATGTGAAACGTAGTTTGCACACAAACTTCAGTAATATGCCAAGCCAGAAGGTAAAGAAAACATTTCTACAGTGCTCCAGACATTAGGCCTGAATTGCTTGTTACCTGACCTGGACGCCATGAGGCGTTTAAACTAAGATGGATTGAAAATTTCACTTCTCGTGATTTATCTGGAGGTACGTTATGTCTGATAAAGTTCGTGTCGTCATCAATGGCTATGGCGTAATTGGCAAACGGATTGCTGATGCGGTTGTAGTGCAGGATGATATGGAATTGATCGGTATAGCCGATGTGGTCAGCGACTGGCGCATCAAGGTCGCGGTCGAAAAAGGGTATCCCGTGTACGCCTCTACTTTACAGGCTGCCGATCAGATGCACGCCGCTGGTATCCCAATGGCGGGCGTACTCGACGATCTAATGAATCAAGTGGATGTGGTGGCCGATGCCACACCCAAGAAGGTTGCTGCGGCTAACTTTGAGAAGTACAAGGCTGCCGGAGTTAAATCCATTTTCCAGGGCGGCGAGAAGCACAGCCTAACCGGTCATTCTTTCGTTGCGCAGGCAAACTACGAAACTGCCATTGGTCGTGACTCGACCCGCGTCGTCTCGTGC
This sequence comes from Anaerolineales bacterium, assembly GCA_036394895.1. Taxonomy (GTDB): domain Bacteria; phylum Chloroflexota; class Anaerolineae; order Anaerolineales; family Villigracilaceae; genus Defluviilinea. Next base: position 4,985 of record DASWEH010000517.1, on the reverse strand, counting down.
AATACCACCAGTATTGTCCGAACATTGGGCGCACTGAAAAATGCTGGGTTGCTCAAGAAAGCGCGTGGGGTTCTCATCCGTCGTGCAACTGACCCTTGGGAATCTGACCATAGCGGTGTGATGAACACCGTTGTGCCTGAGACGGTGATTCCCTCTCATCAAGGCCCTGATGCCCAGACCGTGATTCCGGATCTGGACGTGATGACCATCGCCGTGGTAGCTGCCCACACGACCAGCCACTTGCATGCCTGGAATGTAGAACTTACCCGCCCTGTCAGCAAAGATGAAGTATTGGCGGCATTTCGTGCCGTGCCCCGTATCGCATTCTTGAGGGCGAGTGAAGGGGTAGTCGCACTCAATAGCACACTAGAGATGATGGCTGACTTGGGCCGTCCGCGCGGTGACATGTGGGAAGTAGGATTGTGGGAAGATAGCCTGACCGTGAAGGACAATGAACTGTTCTATAACTATCAAGTCTACAACCAAGCAATTGTTGTGCCTGAAACCATCGATGCAATCCGTGCATTGACTGGCATCGAGAAGGATGGTTCGAAATCTATTGCCAAGACCGACAAGGCAATGGGTTTGGTGCGTGACTTTCTGGCACCCGAACGCGCACTGGTGTAATCAAGACCCGCGGCTAAACTACCTTGCGCAAACGCCAAGAGCACGTATTAAGTCAAGTTGGTGACCGCTTATGAGGACTGAAAACAGACGCGAATGGACCGTGAACTCACCTTTCGAATCAGCGCGGGCCTCATTTTCTTCGCGCTGACTATGATTCGCATTTACTATATGCTGGTTGTCGGCAGATTGAGCAACAGTCTTTCGATTGGCGGATTAGGCACGCCTCGCGCTGTTGTGGGATTGCTTTTCTATGTATTAATCCTCCTCCTAGCAGTTGTGTATATCTTCACGCCGAGTTGGCTTGCGTGGGCGGCTCTGCCGCTGCCCTCGACACTCCGCTGGTTTGGTGTGGCGATTGGGGTTGGCAGTGTGCTGTTACTGCTCTGGGTACATCGCACGCTCGGTAAGAATTTTGCCGCGCCCGGTATTATCCAGGCGCGACAATCGCTGGTTACGGTCGGGCCTTATCAATGGATACGCCATCCAATGTACACGACGTTCTTCATCATTTCACTGACTTTTGCTCTGATCGCGGCGAATGGATTGATTGCGGTCCTGTGCCTGCTCTTCGGCATTTTACTGCCTTCAATCGCCCGAACAGACGAGCAAACGCTGCTTGAAAAATTCGGCGAGGAGTATCGTGAATATATGCAGCGCACAGGACGTTTTCTGCCGTGACGGGGAGCAAAAGACAAATGAGAGACGATGCTTTCAAGATAGAAGACTTTGATGTGCTGGCACAGATCGACGTAAGAAACCAGACTGAAGGATAAAATGACCTTGATGCCTTTTAACCAAGTTATGGACACTCCAAGCCTTTTGATTTTAGAAAACCAAGGTAAAGAAAAATGAAACAACATTCATTTCTTTCACATACACCCCAAGAAATGCGCCACCTCTCTAACCTCGCGCATATGATTGAGGGAACATTGCTTGCCATACTAGGAGTATTTATTCTGTTGGGCAAGTTCGCAGGATTTACTTGGGCATTATCCCTATGGCCTATATTAATTCTTGTCGCAGGCCTAGGTTTGTTATTTGTGCTGTATCCGCTTCATCCCGTTTCTGAGTGGCGACTGATTTGGGCTGACGCACAACAACGTCAGCACAGCCAGCTTGCCATTGCAATCGCCATAGCGGGTGTAGCGCAGATTTTGATTGCCTCCATGCCGGTACTCAGTTATATATGGCCCCTTGCAGTCATTTTGACTGGTGGATTATTTCTTGTTCACACGCAACATGGCACTTCTGAAGCGGCTGCAAAGGCTGTTCAGCGACATCGTATTTTGGGTAGTACTCTCATTGCGGCCGGGTTGTTGAACTTAATTGAAATCGCAAGTGGGGCAATATTTGCCGCTATCTTATGGCCAATTCTATTGATCGCCGCCGCTCTGCAATTAGTTGCTTATCGTGAACCAAAGGGCGCTTACGAGGGAGAAGCCAAGCATGGTAGCCATGCCGTACGCTAGTTACGGCTAAGACGCAGCACTCCCATGCACGATCTTCCTAAGAATTGTATGATCTTCGCCAAATTTGCACATGGCATCACAATGATCGCGTAAATTATCAAAGGGAATGAAGGCTATCGAAATGTCCGAAAGATCGTTCCGAAAAGCTGGTCGTAATAATTGTGCGATTACCTCTTTTTTTCGTCGATTCGGAGCGACCAAATAAAAATTGCAGGTACAGTCAGGAATAGAGCGTGCTAAGTCTTCCATCCGGAGGATGCCGGAATAAATCGATGTGCTTTTCTCAATCTCAAAGGCGCTCACAATTTCATTTGTGCCCCGCTTCAGCCAAATGACATCAATAAGACTGGTCGTATCCATCACCTCCGCTGACCAATCCATCGCTGGCAAAGCAGGGATGGTTAACAAGGAAAATGACTGTCCATCACAAGAGCGATGGTGATCATTTCTTGCCACAAAGACATCATAGTTCAGAGCGCGTCCTATTTTGATGAGAAGATACTGAATTTGCGTGTGTTCTGATTCCGATTGTTTCTCCGCCAAAACATCTGCATGGCGAGCCTTGGCTACTTTTTCAGCTTTTGTCTTCTCCGCTTGAATAACAGCGTCGGCATTTCCATCTACGACTAATCGGCTCATACCAATTTCAAAAAGCAAACCTGCAAAAGCACCCAGATCCTTTGAGAGTTGATCACGAGATTCATTGTTGGTTTGCACAATGACCTCGCGCATCACCAGATAACTCTCCCAAGATCCGAGTTTCTTTTTATCATTAAAGAGTGCATTGAAACCGTTCACCATCGCGGTGTTGAATGGCGGCACGATGGTAGGATGCAGAAAATAAACAATATTCGCTACGGCCGGACCAAGTCCCTTGATTTGGGCGCCAGCGAGGCGGCTGATTTCTGTCAGTACTTGTTCTTCACGTGTTGTATTTAAGCAGGCTTCTAAGAACGCAGCAAATTTGCGCTTGTTGGTTTCGTTCTCATAGATATCAGGAATGCGCAGCTTGGGTTTCCAAAAGAAGGGATGGGCTGCCCCTTCGAATACTTGTTTTTGTTCGGTGATAGCGCTTAATACGACCTCCAAGGGTGATCCTTTGAAGTCATTCCCAAACGTTCCAGCAACAATGCTGTCCACGGTATCTCGAACTCCGCGACGGATTGAGCGGAACGCTTTCATACGCTCTTCCCCACCAATAAACCAAGTATTGTAAACTGACTCAGGATCCGATTTGTACTGTGCAACGAGCTTGGTGAGTGCCATCTTGTCCATGGTCGTTCCTTTCCAACTGGATTATAGGCGAAAGTGCGTACCTCTGAATGCGTACTTTGGCGCTCTTACAGTTCTGTGAATTGCGAGTATGGTTAGTAAAAGATGATCCTTCCCGGCTTTTGCGGCAACCGGAACAGATTCTGAGTTATCATCGGTAAAGATCCTAACCAACATGACACATAACGAAATCACAGTTGTTGTAGGTGGCGGGCAGGCGTTGGAGCGAGCAGGATTATCTGCCTTGATTACCACCCTACCTGGATTGCGCGTGGTGACGATTGACCACCGGCCTCCACCGCAAGTCTTGGTTTGGGTTACAGCTGCCAGTACTGGGATATTGCCACCTAGTAACTTGGAAACAGCCGTTCTGCTGCTGACTGAACATGTGGACGATCAATCTCTTCCAGAGAAGGTAAGTGGACTATTCTCGAAGGATGAACCGCCAGCTTCTTTGGGAATTGCGATCCGGCAAGTGGCGCGCGGTGATCAGTACATCAGTCCTGCGCTTGCAGTGGCGATCATTCAAACGCGGCAGCAAAAATCTGAGGTACCTCAACCACAGGTTGTAGATGCCTTGACCGAGCGAGAACGGGAGATTCTCAAACTGCTCGCACAAGGCCTAAGCAATAAGCTCATTGCAGCTCGGCTTTATCTTAGTGTTCGAACCGTGGAAGGCCATGTGGCAAATATCTATTCGCGGCTTGGTGTACATTCACGCACCGAAGCCATGCTGATGGCCGTCAAAATCAGGTAGTTTTACGCGGTGTCTACAAGTATGTTTGCGCTGTATCATATTCTTGCTCGGGATTATTCTTCTCTAGAATGAACGCCTCTCAAACACGCCTCGCAATCCTTGGAACAATGTCTGATCTCCACAGACAACCAATCAGCTACGATTTGAATTGCCTACAAAAGGTCGTTGCGGATCTTGCCCCTGATTTGTTGTGTGCTGAAATTACGCAGGAAGCATGGGAGCGGGCTGACCTTACACAAGCCTCGCTGGAGGTCCGGGAGGCGTTAGCGCCAACGATTGCTTCCACGGACATCGTATTGATCCCGGTTGCTCCTAGTCCCAAGCAATATTTGGATTTCTCACCCGACTCGGGCTGGAGACATCGCATCGTACGAAATTTCGACCGGCTGTTACGTTGGGGCCAGATTCAGGCAAATGATGTGAGGAATATCAATGGATTTGGATTCGGCGCCTTCTGTCACACAGTATGCATGCTGACGGAGATGTTTTGGACGAAAAAAGATCGGGCAACTTGGGAACAGCAGAATGTACAGTTGGCTGAAAACATTGTTCGTGCCGTTCAACGCGACCGTGGACGTCGTGTGCTCGTGGCTGTCCAGTGCCAGCGTTTACATCGCTTGATTCCACTCCTTCATACTCACAGCGATCTATTCGAAATAGTTGCGTATCAAAACTTGTAAAATCCCTCATAACCTTTGGTGGATGCTCCCGCGCTTTGCTTATTGACATCAACCGCGAAGCGCGATAGTCTCTGCACAGAACGTCCTAAATAATTCCGGAGAATTCTTATGCTTCAACTGAACCGTTCGATCATGACGCACCGCAGACTGCTCTTGTTCAAATGGCTCATGGTCCTTATA
>DASWEH010000516.1:0-15701 GCA_036394895.1 Anaerolineales bacterium | reverse complement strand
TGCTTCCCTCAATTGTAAGGGAATTTTGTTTCTGTAGGTGATCCACTTCCAAAAGAATTGTATGCGCCAAGCTGCGTTCACCCTGTGTCAACAAATTGGATGCGAGGACTTGAAGCTGGCGGGTTGCGTTTGCAATGTTTCCGTTTTCTATGTCTTTACGGGCCCGTTCCTGCATACGATATAACATTAGTCGCGACAGTGCCTGAACAATCTTTGACGGAGGAGGTTCTGTTTCCGGTGAGTCTGTGATGGGCCGCTTGAATTGTATCCGAAGCGGAGGCACCGGCATCAATTGGGAGGCAATTGAAACCTTGAGAGCGCCATCCAGCACTGTAAGTGATTCTGATTTTACCGCTTTTGGGTAAATCATGTATTCGAAAATTATCTCAGTGGAAGAATCTTGCAATATTGAACCCAGGTGAAGAGCATTTTCATCAAGCGCAATGGGGGAAGGGTCGGGGTGCAACCGGAAGGCATAGGTCAATTCAACGCCTTCCACTAATTTCGTATCCAGGATCACATCCTCGGCATACGTTTGCGCTAACGCATTAAATTTTTCCAGTAGCAGTTTTTTGATATCCTGAGGCTGGGCCATATACGCACTACTGCCACCTGTACGGGTGGATAGAACATCCAGAAAAATATCGTTCCATTCCTGTCCAATTCCCATTCCGCTGATGCCGATCCCGTGTTCCGCAAGCTTGGACGCCAACGCCAGACATTGCTGTTCATCCCCATAGGTATGACCATCGGTAAGCAAAATAATATGATTAATGCGCTTGCTATCTAGGCTGCGCATAACTTCCTTGACACCGGTTTCAAGCCCCTGATAGATCTCGGTCGCACCGGATGGACGGATCATCTGGATCTTCGCTTCCAGGCGTGTTTTCTCTTCATGATAGGAGGCCGGAATGATCACCTCGGCCCGATCACTAAACGCGACCACGCTTAGAATATCCTGTACCCTGAGATTCCGCATAACCTGGATGGCGGCTGCTTTGACGATATCCATTTTTTCGCCCTGCATGGAGGTAGAGCGATCCAGCACCAGACAAACGTTCAGGGGTGGAGAAGGTGCTTCGCGGGCCTCGGCAGGCGCTCCCAGTTCCAGAATAACATAGAGCATTTGCGGTTCGTCCAGGTGAACTAAATTTGGGCGACTATATATCACTTCATGGGTATATGGCAGAGTGATTTTTTGTTCAGGGGGTAGCGTGGCATCATATTGCTTCCGCCGCTGGGGGTTGGAAAGGACTTCATACGCCTGCTGAACACCCAAGAACAATTCGGTTTCCCCGGCTGCCGTATTCTTGTCAGGGTGAAGTTTTTGAGCGGCCTCAAAATAGGCACGCTTGATCTCTTCCTGTGAGGCGTCTCGTGCGACACCGAGAAGAGCATAGTAGTCCTGCTTGTTCAACATACCTATCCGATCAGTTGAACCAAAATAACACTAATATTGTCCGGTCCACCGGCAGTGTTGGCTGCATTGACGAGATTTTGACAGGCACGGTGAAGGCTCGGCGCTTCATTAATGGCACGGACCAGATCCTGTTCGGTTAACACACCCCATAAGCCATCGCTACAAATCATTAAGTGACCAGGCTGGGGAAAACCGAGAGTAAAAATATCTGGGTCAAGAATGTCACCCTGACCCAGAGCGCGGTACAACACATTGCGATGAGGATAATTTACAGCCTCATCCGGAGTAATGTGCCCAAGTTCTTCGAGACGTTTTACCAGCGAATGATCGCGCGTGATTGGTTCGACGCGTCCATCCGGATAGATAAAGTAGGCCCGGCTATCTCCAACATGAGCCACTGTGATTTGCTGTCCCACCACCAGGGCAGCTGTCAATGTAGTTCCACTCCCCGGCGCCTCGCGTTGAATAGCCCGTTGGGCTTCGCTCACGGCCGCCTGCATGATCTCCTGAAAGGATTCATCCATCGTATCCGATTTGATATGAAAGAGGTAAGGATGAAACTTGCGCAGGATATATCCTGCCACAGTGCGGATCGCCGCATTGCTGGCAACTTCGCCAAATTGATGTCCACCCATTCCATCGGCAACAATATAAAGACCAAAAGGTAGATTCCCTGAATTGCCAGCCATTGTGGTGGTCATGGCTAACAAACTATCTTCATTCAGTTCACGCTGCTTGCCAACTGATTGTCCACAACTGCAAATAAGCTGCTGAAGATCGAAGCGTGGGTTCTGATTACTGACAATGGCTTGTATCTGCTGTTCAGAGAGAGGAGCCGTATTTGCAACATCCTGTGCAGGCGTTGCAGTTTGTTTATTGCCAGTTAACCAGCGGAAGAATTTGTCCACAAGAACTCCTTTTCAGGCAAGCAATGCATAAATTTGATGATCGGTAGAACCAATATACACAATATCATCATAAACCAACGGCGTGCCTGTAATCGCTCCCCCTGTGCCAAATTTCCAACGTAAGCGGCCTGTCCGATATTCCAGACAATAGAGATTACCATCTACTGATCCACAATAGAGAGAGTCTTTATACACGACAGGTGAGCTGTTTACCTGATGCTCCGTTCGGAAACGCCAAACTTCTTTCGCGCTTCTGGTTTCCACAGCATAGATAAATCCATCCGAGGCGCCGACAAAAATCAGATCATCTATAATTGTTGGCGTGCTAATAGAGGCCTTCCCCAGACGGAATCGCCAAAGCACCCATCCGTTGCGCGGATCGAGAGCATAAAGTGTGCTATCAATCGACGCAAAATATAAAGCCTGCTCTGTCCCCACGGTTGAGGAAGTGATCGAGCGCTTGGCATGGAAGCGCCACTTCAATTCACCGCGAAAATCGACAGCGTAATAATCCCCGCTTTCACAACCGGTATATACCAAATCACGCGCCACGAACGGCGTCGAACGGACATAATCGGCTGTTTCAAATCTCCAAGCCATGCGCCCGGTATTCAGGTTGACTGCATGGATGTAATTATCGTCAGAACCGAAAAAGATGTGTCCTTCGGCGATACGCGGCGAGGAGCGAATCGGGCCGTTTGTGTAATACGTCCAAACGACTTTGCCGGCGCGGGCGCTGACCACGTGCAGGCGTTTATCTTCCGAGCCAAAATAAACGTTCCCGTCAAACACAGCGGGACGTGTCACAACCCCGCCATCGGTCGGGTACTTCCATTGGAATTTTCCATCGGCTGCATTCAACGCGTAAAGATTATTGTCATATGAGCCGATGTAGAGCAGTCCTTGAAAGATCGCCGCTGTGCCGCGTATTTCATCTTCGCATTTGAACGACCACAACGGCTTGATGCTGTTGGGCGCCATAGGTCCCGTCAGCGGAGCGGATTGGATCAGCGCACCCGTTTTGCGTGCAACCACCGTCAGCGCCTGTTTCATATCCGCCGTGCTGCGGAAGCGACTCTCTGGGTTGTATTCCAACGCCATATTGACGACGGCTTCCATTTCGTTGGAAACATTCGCATTGATCCGGCGAATCGGGCGTTCCGAAAATGAAAAGGGCGGCTCGAGGCGTGGGTCACGGCGTGTCAACGCGTGGTGGAGGGTGGCTCCTAAGGCATAGATATCTGCGGAAGGTGTCGCTTCGCCACGATATTGTTCGGGAGGCGAATATCCTTCCGTGCCGATCATCGTTCCTTTGATCCCGGATTGGAAGGTCTTGGCGATCCCAAAATCCACCAGGATAATATCGCCATTTTGATTGATCATCACGTTGGAAGGCTTCATATCCCGGAAGATGATCGGGTCAGGTTTATGCTTATGCAGATAATCAAGCACGTCACATAATTCAACTGCCCAAGTCAACACCTGATTTTCGGGCAGGAAGCCACTGGTATCATTGATGATCGCCTCCATATCCTTGCCATGGATAAATTCAAGGACCAGATAGGACCGGCTTTCCACCGAGAAATAATCGTAAATACGCGGGATAGAGGGATGATGAAGCGTGGCAAGCAAATTTGCTTCCCGCTCAAAGTTTTGGATAATGGTTTCACGCACTAAAGGATCAGGCGCGGTATTGATCATTTCCTTGACTGCAACCAGTTTGGTCACATTTGGGAAATGCATATCGCGAGCGCGGTATACCGACCCCATACCGCCTATGCCGATCACTTCCTGGATGGCATAGCGCTTGGCGAGTGTCAGACCTGCCTGAAGCTGGCGCGGAGGCGGAGAACCTTGATCACCCTGATCATCTGATAATTCAGGAAATATCCTTGTTTCCAGCTGTGCGTCTCCTAAGTTAATAGATTATAGTTTGCTGTGCTTCCTTTGACAACCACCTAGAGGTAAGCAACATTTCAATTTCGTACAATAATTCCGTTATTGGATAATCCCTTGCAGGGAATATCGTTCTAAGGCACAATACGCCCATTGTGAAAATTCTTGCCGTAAGTGATGAAGTTGTCGAACGCCTTTATAGTCTTTGCTCAAGCGGTCACTTTCGCGAGATCGAGCTCATCCTGGGGTGCGGAGACCTGCCTTATCCGTACCTTGAAAATCTGTTGACTCTTTTGAATATCCCGTTGTTTTACGTCCCTGGCAACCATGATCCCATCTATAATCCTGATAACAGCCTGGCTCGTGTGGAAGGCGGTTCCAATCTGGATCTGAAACTGGTCCGTTTTAAGAAATTTTTAATCGGCGGCTTTGGCGGTTCCATTCATTACCGGCCCAATGGGACAAACCAATACTCACAAACCGAAGCGTACTTAAGAGCGTTTCGCATGCTGCCTCGTTTACTATTAAACAAACTGAATTATGGTCGTTCTCTCGATATCCTGATCACCCACTCACCGCCTTTTGGCGTCCACGATGAGGAAACCCGGGCCCACCAGGGATTAAAAGCGATCAACTGGCTCATCCGTGTGGCACAGCCGCGTTATCACTTTCATGGTCACACACATTTCCAGCGCCGCAACCTCTCACCTTCCGAAAGCATTCATGATTTGACGAAGATTATCAACGTTTTTCCCTATAAGATTATCGAAGTCAGCCACTAAAAGTGGCGCCCAAAAATATTACCCATTTGGGGGGTACAAGAAATTGCATCCCCCTATATCATTTTGGGCGCGAAGAAAGAAGCAGAAACCTTTAAGAATAAGTTATGTTAGATCAATTTTCCGAACAAGCGCGCGCAGATTTTCAACGGGCGCGCTTCAAAGCGTTTATGAACCGGGCCTGGGCCACCCTGTCCGGTCAGCCTACCACACTGCTTTCCTATGATGAGATCAAGGAAAAGTTGCATATCGGCGGTCCCATCTATCGGGGTGTGCAGACTGTTCCGGTCGAGCAGATCGCAGGGAGTCTGAACCGCTACCATGAGTTTGACCGCGTCTTCCTGCCCGCTAGTGACAAACTCGCGGCGCGCTGGCAGAGCGTCAACCGTGCTTTTTATCAGGAAATCAGTCTGCCGCCGGTTGTATTGTATAAAGTGGGTGAGGTCTACTTTGTGGTGGATGGGCACCACCGCGTCTCTGTGGCGCGCGAGCAGGGACAGATCTATATCGAAGCGGAAGTGCGCGAGTGTGCCACGCGCGTCAACCTGACACCCAATCTCAGACTCGAAGATCTGGAAATCCTTGGGAACAAAGTCAATTTTCTTGAACGGACGTCACTGGATTCCTTGCGGCCGGATGCCAATATCAAAGTGACCATTCCAGATGGCTTTGACCGCATGTTGGAGCACATCGCGGTGCATCGCTATTTCATGGGTTTAGACTTGAAACGGGATATTTCTGAAGAAGAAGCAATTACGCACTGGTATGATAATGTTTATATGCCGGTGGTCAATGTAATCCGCGATACAGACATCTTAAAAGAATTTTCTGGAAAGACGGAAGGTGATTTATATTTGTGGGTGCTCGATCACCAACGTTACCTTGTGGAGGAAGGTGAAACCCTTCAGCCACCTGAGGATGCCGCGCGCACGTTTGTCGATGAAGGAATCAAAAAGCCGGCGCGCAAGCCGCGTTCTGATAAGGGTAAGAAGAGGAAGAAGTAATTACATAACCTCGCGCTGAGCGGAGTGCGTACTGGCGCTAAAGCGCCGCGAAGACGAAGTGCGGATGACAAAATAAATTTGTGTTAACAAGAAGTTTCTTCGCCATCGCTTCGTCTACGGGATTGAAAAGCACAATCCCTCCGCTCACTACGCCTGCCCTGGTACGGCTTAAGCCGCACGGTGCCAGGGTAGTCCCGGTGCTTTCCGGGAGCGCGATAGAAATGACATAAAGGAGAACACATGACATCTCAACATCCTCTCGCCGGAGTCTATGCTGCGGCAGTCACTCCACTTTACGAACAGCCCAATTCAACACTGGACCTTGAGTCCCTTCCCCTTTTGATGCAATTTCTCGCCTCAAGAGGTTGTCACGGAGTGGTGCTGTTTGGGACTACAGGAGAGGGGCCATCCTTTTCTCCACGCGAACGTGAAACACTCATGCGGGCCGCGCGCGCGGCGCGCGAAGCGATGCCAGGTTTCCGCTTGATCGCTGGCACAGGCACACCCAGTCTTTCAGAAACAGTTGACTTAACCAAGCTGGCTTTCGACCTTGGCTACGAGGGCGTGTTGGTTGTCCCGCCCTATTACTTCCGCAAGGCAACGGATAACGGTTTGTTCGCGTGGTTCAGTGAAGTCATTACAAAAGCAGTTCCATCGAATGGATATGTGCTTGGTTATCATTTTCCGAATGTGGCGGGGATTGGCTTTTCGATGGATTTAATTGCGCGCTTGAAGGATGCGTTCCCCACACAATTTGCGGGCATCAAAGACTCCTCTCATGATGCAGACCTGGCGCGTAATCTTGGGGAAACGTTCGGCTCAGATTTGGTTGTCCTGACTGGTACAGATTCTTATCTGCAACTCGCCATGCAAAATAAAGCGGCGGGCTGCATCACCGCGCCCGCAAATATCGTTTCGCCTGATCTGCGCGAGGTTTGGGACTTCACGAACGAGGGGAAAGACTCAACGGAGGCTCAGGTGCGGGTGAAGAGTCAACGCGACATCCTCGATAAATATCCGCCCTTCCCGCCAACGCTGAAAGCCCTGCTTCATCGCCTGCATAGATTCCCACGCTGGTCCGTCAGAGCGCCGTTGGAATCCATTTCACGAGAAATGGAAGAACTGGTCGTGCAGGAATTTGAGGGGTTGAAAGTATAAAGAACAATAGCGCAAAAAATAAATAACCCGAATTAGGCCCGTGGCTTAGTTAATCAACCCATCCAAATCATTTTTTTTACGATTCCACATCTCGTCTGTGATCGTTCCCGCGACCTTTTTGCTGAGATAGCGTTTGCCGTCATATAAGGCGCGGATCGCGGCTACCAACTCAGCCCCTGCCGAATCTTTCAGTAAATAACCTACCGCGCCAGCTTCCAACGCGCGCTGGATGTACTCGGTCGTGTGATGCATGGAAAGGATAGCCACTTTTGTGTTTGCGCAAACTTTGCAGATATGTTTCGTGGCTTCAATGCCACTCATGATCGGCATGGAAATATCCATCACAATCACGTCCGGGCAGTGCCGGGTGGCCTGTTCCACTGCCTCCTGTCCATTGGCTGCCATGGATAGAATTTGAATATCTCCAGCCGCCTCGAGCAGGTAACGCAATCCATCCCGCAGAACCGTATGATCATCCGCAAGTATGACTGTGATCATTCGAGCATCTCCTTCTGAACCTCGTTTTGATTACCCCTCCCAACAGGGATGCTCATCTCAATCTTGGTGCCTTTGCCGGGTACAGAGGCTACTTTCAGATTTCCACCGAACGCTTCGGCGCGCTCGCGCATGATAACCAATCCGTGACTGCCAGGGCGGTTGGCTTGCTGCCAGGAAACGATTCCACTACCATTATCCTGAATGGTCAGGCAGACCGAGTCACCTTCCTGCCATAGGGAAAGAATCACCTGGCTGGCATTGGCATGACGGGCAATATTCATCAACGCTTCCTGGGCAATCCGCAGGAACGTCATTTCGATGCTGGGACCCAGCCGCGGGATCGGTTGAGCCGGTCTTTCCAGCACGACCTTGATCTCATAACGCGACATATACTCATCTACGTGCGATTGTAAAGCCGCTTCCAAGCCATAATCGTCAAGCACCGCCGGACGCAGGTTCGACATCACATCCCGTACCAAGGTAATCGTTTCTCCCACAAGATGCATCGAATCATTCAGCCGTGGCCCCACCCGCGCCAGGGAGTCGGGGTAAAGCTGATCCCTCATGATGATCATATTGATATTCAGAGCAGAAAGGCTCTGTCCCACGCGGTCATGCAATTCACGGGCAATGGCGCGCCGTTCTTCCTCCTGCACTTCCACCAGGCGCTGGGAGAGGATCTGTAATCGTTTACGGCTTTCCTGCAATGCCATATTTGCGTCTTGCAGTTCAGCAGTGCGGACCGCCACGCGGCTCTCCAGTTGAAGGTTGAGCAATTGGAGGGCTTCCTCGGCCTGCTTACGTTCGGTGATGTCATAAAGGCAATTGATTGCTTCCACGATTTCGCCGCGCGCATTCCTTATGGGTAAGGGATGCGCGATAACGTTCCTGCGGACACCATCTGGTCGTTCGACAACGACTTCCAGTTCGTGTGGCTCAAGAGTCTCACCGTTTAGCATTCGCGCCATCGGACTATGTTCATGAGGCATAAACCTGCCATCCGGATAATAGATCTTGAACGAACCGCAATATTTTTCATTTGGATCGTTCTTGGCTGGTTCACGTCCCCACAATTCCACGGCGCGCTGGTTATATTCCTGGATTACGCCATCCGCATCACAAGTGTACACAGCAACGGGAACTAGATTGAACAAGCTGCGGTAGCTTTCTTCAGATTCTCTGAGCGCTTCCTCTGCCTGCTTACGTTCGGTGATATCGAAAGCTGTCCCACCAATGAGTACTATTTCACCATCCGGTCCCGGAATAGGAAACTTATTGACTAACGAATAATGGAGAACGCCATCATTGTGCGGCAACATCTCAACGACTTGCACGCCTTTCTCATCCAGCAATGCTTGCTCGTCGTTCCCCTTGAATTGGTTTGCAGTATCGGATGGAAAGATATCTTGATCTGTCTTGCCGTAAAGTTTCTCTCGGGGAGCATTGAATGCTTCTTCTGCAGCAGCATTGGCATATACATAACGCCCCTGAATGTCTTTAATCCACGCGAGGCCAGGCAGATGCTCCATGAATTGCACAAACCGCTCCTCGCTTTGGCGCAATGCCTCCTCCGTCTGCTTCCGCTCAGTGATATCCAGGGTAACGATGATGGCCTGCCCCATCGACTCAACCAGAGGTGCCTGCTGGGTCCAATAGACGCGCCCATTGTGTTCCGTCTCGTAACTGACCGTTTCACCGGCGAAGTTTCGGTTTAAGCGTTCAATCATTCTGTCACGTTGCACATCACGGAATACCTCCGAAACCGTATGACCTTCGAGCATTTCACGTGAGAGACCAAAGGCCTCGGTTACCGCCCCATCCGCGACCAGGTAACGCATATCTTTATCTACCACATAGACTCCACCGCCGGGAATACTGCGGGCAATTGTGCGGTAGAGCGCTTCACTGGCACGCAGAGCTTCCTCCGCGCGTTTGCGCTCGGTGATGTCAATCCCAATGCCTATCTGCCTGCCATGTAAGACAGAGATGTTCGACCACATAGAATCCAAGGTACGCCCATCACGTGTTTGCACTTGGACCTCAACCCAATCATTTCTCCCCGCCACAGCCATGCGCTGGGTCACTTGCATGCGATAATCCGGGTCCGGATAGATGGACTCCAGCAGCGAGCGGCTGGACACCTCCCCAGTTTTCCAGCCGATCCGCCGCTCGAACTCTGCATTCAACCGCAAGGAATCTGTTTTGGAATCATACATCGAGACCATCACAGGCATCGTTTCGAAGAGCCGATTCAGGAGTTCACGCTCACTCGCCAACGCCTCTTCAGCCCGCCGGCGATCAACGCCAAAGGCCAACTGACGAGCAATCGTCAGGCTGAATTCGACCTCATCTTCATGGAAGACATGTGGCTTGTTGTAATACGTCATGAACTTGCCAATGAGCTTTCCATTGGAAACCAATGGAATAAATGCAAGCGCGCCAATCCCTTCGCGCTTGATCACTGCTTTAAGGGAGTCACTTAAGTCCGCGGTGTTGACATCGCTCATACAGATCGGTTCGGGGTTTTTTTCGTTTGCTTTCCAGGGTGAGTGACCATCGGTAGCTTTGCGATAGTCATCCGACAATCCACGCCAGGCGACGAAATGCATGACGTCTTGATCGTCAAAGAGCAAAATCGAAGCACGGTCACATTGCAACGCGCTTCGAATTGCATCCAAAGCCGCATTGAACACATCCTCGAGTGAATTTGTGCGATGCAATTGATTTGTTAATTGGTATAGCGCTTCTTGCTGGCATGCGAATTCCTTTAACGACTGTTCTGCACGTTTGCGTTCGGTGATGTCACTGGCATAAAAATTCACATACCCTGCTTCAAGGATCGGAGCCAGAGTAGCAGAGAACACTTTCCCTTCACTCTCAATTTCAATGTCCTTCTTCAAACCCGAAGTAAATGCCTCGGCAACCCGGGCCTGCAACTCATCTGGGATCGCCTGAGCGGCATTTCCTTCCCAAGCTTTCAACAAAGATGCACTTGGACCGTTTGCATATAACACTTTTCCATCCCGCGTCAGGCGCATGACCGGGTTGGGATTTTCTTCCGGCATTCTTGAAATGATCAGAATCTCCTCTTGAGCCTTCTTTTTCTCCGTAATGTTTTGCGTGACCCCAAACATTCGTTCCGCGTTTCCATCGTTGTCATAAACGATTTTCGCGCTCGCCTCCAGCCAGACCGCCTGACCGTTTTCAGGATTGATCATGCGATATTGCAAAGCATGCAGGTCTTTATGATTTTCGATCGCCTTTGCAAACGCATCGAGAATGACTTGCAAATCCTCAAGTGGACTTAGCTTTTGTACGGCTTCCATACTATTTTTTGGCATCAAGCCCGCGGAGAAACCAAGCACCTGCTCGAAGTTATCCGCGAACGTAAAAATCTGTGTCCTGAGATCAAGCTCCCACGTAAACATCCGCGCGACTTCTGTGGCAAGACGCAAGCGCTCTGAGGAGTCTCGTAGAACTCTTTCTACATGTTTGCGGTCTGAGATATCCAGCACCACCCCAATGGTATAAAGAGGATTTCCCGCCGCATCCCGAACCACAGAACGCGTCAACTCAACCCAAAGGGTCCTACCATCCTTGCGAATATAGCGTTTCTCCAGCCTGTAAAACGGAATTTTGCCTTCGACCAGCTGCTGGTGCAATTTGATATCAATCGGATAATCATCTTCATGCGTGATCGCCTTAATTGCTTGTCCAGCCAATTCCTCCTTCTCATAACCCAAGAGGCGACAAAACTCTTCATTCGCCTGAAGATGTTTGCCATCCGGCAAACATTCCACGATCCCAATCGGCGCGTGTTCATACGTTACCAGTGAACTGTTTCCATTGGTGCCGGAAGAGGATTTTGCTCGAGAACCACGAGTCTTTTTGTTTATTTTTAGATTTTCAGAACCGGGTTCCGCTTTGATTTTGCGATCTGTTTTCATACTTTTACCCTTAATGGTCACGCAAACGATAAAACGATTGATCAATAACGCACAAATTCCCCACTTGCTCTATAGATCGCTTCAGGGATAATTATAATGTTGTCTTAATGATTTGGCGATTCATCATTGGTACTGCCGCGTACTATAAAAAGCAACGGTCTAAATTAGCGGCATATCGATGCTCCCCTAAATTGATTGTACAACAAATTGATGGTTTTTTCCTTGCTCTTTTATACGATCTAAAAAGATCCCTTATAGCTCATGCCGCCGAGGACGGCGCTGAAAGCGTTGTCGAATTATTGAGTACAATATCCTTATGAACATATGGCGACTTCTCATCACTCACCCTGCGTCTGGCGCATGGAACATGGCTGTAGACGAAGCGGTCCTCGACTCTATTGGACGCGGCGAGTCCTTGCCGACCCTCAGGCTGTATACCTGGGAACCAGCCTGTCTCTCCCTTGGGCGTGCCCAGCCCTTCGCTGACGTTGACATCGCCCGCCTCCACGCACGCGGCTGGGAAGTGGTCCGCCGCGCTACAGGGGGACGCGCGATTCTGCATACCGATGAGTTAACTTACTCTGTCATTGGAAGCGCCGAGGAGCCTTTGCTGGCAGGCGGCGTGCTGGAAAGCTATAACCGCATCGCGCAGGCCTTACTGCTGGCGGTAAAAAATTTGGAACTACTCGTGGAAATGAAAGAGGGGAAAACAAATGATCAGGCGATTCCCAACCCTGTTTGCTTTGAGGTCCCATCCACGTATGAAATTACTGTGGGTGGGAAAAAATTAATCGGCTCTGCGCAGGCGCGCAAAAAAGAAGGCGTGCTCCAACACGGATCCCTGCCATTGACCGGCGATCTCACGCGCATCTGTCAGGCGCTGGTCTTCGAAAATGAGACCGCGCGCGAAGACGCCTCGAAACGATTGCTGGCGCGGGCAACGACCGTGGAAGCTGCCTTGGGGCGGGCGGTGAGTTGGGAAACAGCCGCGCAGGCATTCATCCACGCCTTTGAAGCGCAACTAGGACTATGTTTTGAGAAAGGGGAATTGTCTGAATTCGAATCCAGAAGAACAGAAGAATTGGTCAGAGAGAAATACGCTCATCCTTCATGGACAGAACGCGTATGATTTTTGGAGTCAAGGACTCCAGTCGTTGGAATTCCAAACCAACGTCAGGAGACGTTGGACTCCTCATCTCGTACTATCCCTGATCGGTGACAAAGATCGCGTTGGGGTAACCCAGTGCGGCAAAAAACTTGAAGAGATAGGCCTCTGCATTGGTCTGCGCCTGTACAAGAATTCCGTCTTCGATCGCTGCTTTACGAATCTCATCCTCAGCACTCTGACGCACAAGCGTTTCAAGATTGATATCTGGTTTGGCAAGTAGACCTGTATCTCGCTGGTAGACATAAGATTTTTCATTATCGAGGGTAGCGATAAAAATTTCGGCGGGTGGCAGCTTCACAGTCAGCACACCGTTTTCGAAGTGCATATCTTCCGGCTGAAGCTTTTCCAGATCGATCCCTGCAATCACGGTGCCATGACCCACAAATAAAATCTTGTCACCAAATAAAGCTTTGAATGTGCCGCCCCCTGTTTCGCCTGTGATGACTTTTTCGACGCTGTATTGAATCGTCTCCAAGCGTGCCAGCGCGCGGACTTCGTTAATATAGGTGACGGGGTCGGGGATGATCGTAGGAGTGGGATGCAACAAGTTCGAAACCTGAGTCTGTAACGCCTGATTTGCCTGATTGACCTGCTGGAATGGCGCGGTCGCAGCTTGTGCGGATTGGCGCACAGTTTGCACAATAAAATAGGCAGCGACCAAAACCACACCAATAATCAACACGGAAAGCAAGCTATTGTTTTTCATGTAGGTATTATAATCTCAATAAATCACACGTGAACCGTAAAACTTTCCCATTCATCACAATCTTTATATTCATGACTACATTGATTCTTGCGAATTGTAATTCGCCACAGACCAGTCCGGCTCAGGCGACGGCAACCGCTACGCAGCCTGCTCCTCTTGCGATTACACCAACCGATACCCAGGCAGCGTTCCCTACCGCAGAACTTGGCTTGGCTGAAAATCCGTTGATCCTCGCTTTGCCCCCTTCTACCAATTCGCAGGCCCAAATCGATGCTGCCAAATTGATTGCCTCCCAATTTACCGAACGAACCGGCTATACCGTTGTTACGATTGTTCCAGATTCGTATACAACACTTGTAGATTTGCTTGGAAAAGGCAACGCCCATATTGTATTGCTTGACCCTTATGCCTATGAGCTTGCTTATCAAAGAGATTTGGTGAGCGCCTCGTACGCGGTCTTGAAAGAGGACGAAGGTACTTATGGCGCGCAATTCCTCGCCACACGTAAAGGCGGATTCACTTCCTATTTTGACGAAGCCTCAGGCGAGAACACGGATGAGGCTGCCGTTGCGCTGGCGCAATTCGCAGGCAAAAAACCCTGCTGGAGTGATGAAACCTCGCCATCCGGTTATGTGATTCCGCTGGGCTACCTGAACAAGAATCAGATCATTACCCGACCTCCCGCGTTTGTCGAGGGACATCCAACGGTTGTGCGGTCCTTGTATGCGAGCGGCATTTGTGATTTCGGCGCGACCTATATCGACGCGCGTAAATTTCCTTCCCTGGAAGATGCGTTCCCAGATTTGATCGAACAGGTGATCGTTGTCTGGCAGATCCCCCCTATCATTCCCTATAATGTAATGGCGTTTTCCACAAACATGCCGCAGGCAATGCGCGACCTCTTTACAAGTCTTATCCCTGCCATTATGCAAACTGAGGCAGGCAAAGCTGCATTTAGAACGGCTTATGACATTGATGCCCTCGAGCCAGCCAACGATGGTTACTATGAGGAGTTTCGTACGTATGTGCAGGCCTCAGGGGTCGATCTAACGACTCTTGTAAAATAATGATAAGGTCTGTTTTTTTCTAATCAAAAGTCACTTGTCTAATTATTGAATACATTGTATTATCCTGAGTGTTAGGGAAAATTCCCCCAACCAAATCCCAATCTTTCAAGAGGAGAAGATTATGAAGAAGTCACTGCATCTGTTTCTGGCTGTGATGGCGGTTCTTGTTCTGGTTCTTTCTGCCTGTGCGCCCGCCACCCCAGCAGCCACCGAACCTGCGACTCAGGCGCCGACAGAAGTGCCAGCCACTGAAGCTCCTGCAACAGAAGCGCCGACCGAAGCTCCCGTGGCAACGGAGGCACCTGCATCGGATATTGGCTCAGCCGAGCATCCAATCAAAGTCTTGTTTGTGCCATCTGTGGACGCCAATATCATCACCACAGGTGGGCAGGTCATGGCTGACGCGTTGAACAAAGCCACTGGCTTGAACTTTGAAGTCACAGTTCCAACCTCCTATGCTGCCACCATCGAAGAAATGTGTGCCTCTCCAACCGATACCATGGCGTTCATCCCCGGTTTAGGCTATGCAATCGCGAGTCAGCAATGCGGCGTGGATGTGGCCTTCAAAGCCATTCGCTTCGGTTACCCGGTTTATTGGGCCGAGTACATCGTTGCACGTGACAGCAAATATCAAACACTTGCTGATCTCGAGGGCGCAAAATGGGGATATGGCGATCAAGGATCGACCTCCGGTTACATGGTTCCAACTGTGGAGTTAGCTGCCGCTGGGATCACCCCCGGTGAACAGGTCCAGACCGGCGGTCATAACCAGACCGTCACCGCGGTCTACAACGGCGAAGTGGATTTTGGTACCGCCTTCTACAGCGTGCCACTGACGCCCGAAGGCAAGCCGGTATTCAGCTATGATGACTTCCTGGCTGGGAAAGTCACCCCCGACATGTACGAAGTGCCTGCCGATGTCATCCCGGATTGTGCTCCCAGTGCAGATGGCAAGCAACTGCTTTGCGACGGCTGGCGAATTTTGGATGCCCGCGCGAATATCCGCACGGAGGCGCCGGATGTGGTCCAGAAGGTCCGCATCCTGGCAGTGTCCCAGGCCATTCCAAATGACACCCTGTCTTTTGGGCCTGAATTCCCCGCCGATGTGCGCGCCCAGATCGAAGATGCCCTTGTCGCTTTTTCCAAGACT